>JARIET010000023.1 GCA_031127185.1 Gemmatimonadota bacterium
TGGTGGCGGTGGGCGCGGTGGACCGCCGTCGTCTGTCAGTGGACCAATGCCGTCCAGTGGACGGCGACGTAAGGGCAAGCGCGGTGCGGTCGATCAGGAAGCGGTGTCGGCAAACATTTTCCGTACGATGAAGCAGATGACGGGTGGTCCGGCCAAGCGCCGCCGCCCGGATGAAGTTGATCGGGAAGAACTGGACGCCATGCGCGCCGCCGCTGCCGAGGTCGAGAAGAAACTCGTCCGCGTCAACGAGTTCATTACCGTCAGCGAACTCGCCGGAATCCTCAAGATCCCGGCCACACAAATCGTCAGCTTCGCGTTCAAGCACCTCGGATTGATGGTCACCATCAATCAGCGGCTCGACTTCGACCAGATCGAACTGATCTCGTCGGAGTTCGGGTACAATGCCGTGCTGGAGCAGGAATACGCAGCCGCCGTGGAAGAGGCGCCCGTGGACACGGCAGAGTCGCTCAAGCCGCGGCCGCCGGTGGTCACCATCATGGGGCACGTCGACCACGGCAAGACTTCGCTGCTCGATTACATCCGCAAGGCAAACGTCGTCGCGGGTGAGGCGGGCGGCATCACGCAGCACATCGGCGCCTACCACGTCACGACCGCGTCTGGGAAGGTGGTCACCTTCCTTGACACTCCAGGTCACGAGGCCTTTACCGCCATGCGCGCCCGCGGCGCTCAGGTGACGGACATCGTGGTGCTCGTCGTGGCAGCGGACGACTCCGTCATGCCACAGACCATCGAGGCTATCTCGCACGCCAAGAATGCCGGCGTGCCGATGATCGTCGCGATCAACAAGATTGACCTTCCCGCTGCGAACGCGATGAAGGTCAAGCAGGAACTGCTCGGCCATTCGGTCGTGCTAGAGGAGTTCGGTGGGCAAACGCTGCACTCCGAGATCAGCGCCAAGAAGGGAACCCACGTCGACAAACTGCTGGAACAGATTCTCCTCCAGGCAGAAATCCTCGACCTCAAGGCGAATCCGGACCGCAAGGCCACCGGCGCCGTTGTGGAAGCGCAACTCGACGCCGGCAAGGGTCCGGTGGCCACGGTGCTCGTCGAGAACGGCACGTTGCGTGTCGGTGACGACTTCATTTGCGGACTCTTCTCCGGTCGCGTGCGCGCGCTGCTCGACGAACGCGGCAAGGCCGTCAAGGAAGCGGGTCCTGCTGTGCCGGTACAGGTGCTCGGCATGACGGGCGTCCCCATGGCGGGCGACCAGTTCCTGGTCGTCGAAGACTCGATGAAGGCACGTGAGATCGCGCAGACGCGTGAGCGGCTCGACCGCGAAGCCAAGAGCCGGCGCACCGCGAAGGGTGCCGTTTCGCTCGAGGACTTCATGGCGAATGCCGCGGCCGGCGAGCGCCGTTCGCTCAAGCTGCTCATCAAGGCCGACCAGGGTGGTCCGGCGGAAGCGCTCGCCGACGCCTTGGCAGGGCTGTCCACCGAGGAAGTTGCCGTCGAGGTCATCCAGCGCGCCGTCGGTGCGGTCACCGAAGGCGACATCCTGCTGGCCAAGGCCGCCGGCGCAATCATCATTGGCTTCCATGTGCGCCCGGACAACAAGGCGCGCGCGGCCGCCGAGCGTGAGGGCGTGGATGTCCGCCTCTACAAGATCATCTACGAAGCCGTCGCCGATGTGCGGCAGGCGCTCGAAGGGATGCTGCGCCCCGAGGAGAAGGAAGTCATCCTCGGTGACGCCGAAGTCCGCGAGACATTCAAGGTGTCCAAGATCGGGACCATTGCTGGCTGCTACGTGCGCAACGGCACGATCAACCGTCAGGGTCGCATTCGGGTCATCCGCGATGGCAAGGAAGTCTACGAGGGCGCGATTGCCTCGCTCCGCCGCTTCAAGGATGACGTGAAGGAAGTGGAGAAGGGCTACGAGTGCGGCATCGGCGTCGAGAACTTCAACGACGTAAAGGTTGGCGACATGCTGGAGTGCTATCGCAAGGAAACCGTGGCGCGCACCTTCGAGTCGGGACCGCGCGCCGCCGGCGAATGAGATGCCACCACGTGATACGAGGCGTCCCGACCGCGTAGCCGAGGCGGTTCGCGAGGAAGTCGCCACGATCCTCGCGGCGGGCGTGCGCGACCCCAGGGTCACCGGATTCATCACGGTGACCGGGGTCGAAATGTCCCGCGATCTGGGCTCGGCGCTCGTGTTTGTCAGCATTTACGCGGATGAACCCGCGCGTACTGAGACGCTCGAAGGCCTGCAGGCCGTCGCGCCGACGATGCGTGGACGAGTCGGTCAGGCGCTGCGCCTGCGCGTCGCGCCTCACATCACGTTTCGGCTCGATGAAAGCATTGCCCGGGCAGCGCGCATCGAGACACTGCTCAACAAGATCAAGGACGCCGCACCCGGGACTGACCCGGTAGCGCCCAGTGCACCTGCCGAAGACGACGTCGACATCCGTTGACGGCCTCCTGCTGGTGGACAAGCCGGCAGGAGTATCCTCGCACGATGTCGTGATGGCGGCACGCCGGGCGCTTGGGGAAAAGCGTATCGGCCACGGCGGTACGCTCGACCCTTTCGCCACGGGGCTTCTTGTGCTGCTTGTTGGCCGTGCGACGCGACTGCTGCAGTACATCCACGACGAGCCCAAGGTCTACGAGGCGGTCGTGAAATTCGGCACGGAGACCGACACCGAAGATCTCCATGGAGCGGTCACTCGCGAGGCACCGCGACCGGATTCGCAGGCGCTCGATGCCGCCGCCGAGTCGCACATCGGCACGATCTCGCAGGTGCCTCCCGACTACTCGGCGAAGCGCGTCGACGGCAAGCGCGCCTATGAGCTCGCGCGTGCCGGAAAGGACGTTGTGCTGGAGCCCGTGCTCGTGACCGTGCACGAGATCGTTCTCTCCGAGCGCGAGCTGATCGACGGCCGGATGTCAAGCTGCCGGATGCGCGTGGCGTGTGCCGGCGGCACGTATGTGCGATCGCTTGCACGCGACATCGCGCGCGCAGCTGGAAGCGCCGCCCACCTCACCGCGCTGCGACGGCACCGCGCTGGCCAGTTCGAGCTTGGCCGGGCGGTGACACTGGAACAGCTGAGGGAAGGGCACGCCCCGCTTGCCCCGGCCATCGACGCGCTCGTCGGCCATCCCGTGCAGACGCTCAGCGAAGACGAGGTGGCCAAGATCGTCCGCGGCATTGACGTCGAGGCGAGGGTGCCGGGGTCGCACGCGGCGCTCGTGAATCCGGACGCCGAAACCTCATTCACGACGCTCGTGGCCTTTGGCGAGCGGCGGCCGTCGGAACGCGGCGACCGGTGGCAGCCGCGGGTTGTCTTCGGGGCAACCGAATGAGAGCCGCCGCGCGGAGCGTGGTCACGGTCGGCACCTTCGATGGCGTGCATCGTGGACACCGACTCGTCCTCGACAGGCTGGTGGCGGCGGCCAAAGCGCGCGGTCTCCGGAGCGTGCTGGTCACATTCAACCCGCACCCGCTGGTCATCGTCAATCCTGTGGCGGCGCCCGCGTTGCTGACGGTCGGGCAGGAGAAGCATGACGTCCTCACGCCGCGTGCGCTGGACGAAATCGGCGTCGTTCCGTTCACACGCGAACTCGCTGCGCTTGAGGCCGATCAATTCGTCGACCAGATCCTGATTCAGCAGTACGGAATGTGCGAACTTTTCATTGGGCACGATCACGGCCTCGGCCGTGGCCGGAGCGGAGATGCCGCGACGTTGGAACGCCTCGGTCGGGATCGTGGCTTTCGCGTGCATGTGGTGCCTGCGGTGGATGGCCGCGATGGTCGCCCCGTATCATCAACGGCCATTCGTCGAGCCGTTGCGGGCGGCGATTTGGCCAGGGCGGCGGACGGCCTGGGCCGCCCATACTCGGTGTCCGGGACCGTTGAGCACGGGGCGGCTCGCGGCGCGGCTCTCGGATTTCGGACGCTGAACGTGGAAACCCCAGGCCCGGCAAAGCTCCTGCCTCCCGATGGCGTCTACGCGGTTCGTGTGGCGACACCGTCAGGCACTTTCGCAGGTATGCTCAACCTGGGAGGGCGGCCGACATTCGGCGACGAGCGCCAGATGATTGAAGCGCATCTGTTTGACGCGAGCGGCGACTGGTACGGTCAGCGGATCCGCGTCGATTTTTTTGCGAGGATCCGCGATGTGAAGAAGTTCAACGGCCCCGATGCGCTCGTCGCCCAGCTACGCGCAGACGAACTCGCCGCCCGGCTCCTGTTGGACCGCGCCCGCGCAGGCGGATAGGCGGAGCTGCGCGTCCGCCCCCCCACGTCCCCCCACGTCCCGCAGTTCTCTGTTGTTTATAACCTCTTGTCATTACAGCAGATCGCTTGACCCACACCCGTTCTCGCGGCTAAATTTGAAGTTTGCATTTCTTTGCCCCTTTCCCTAGTTCCGCGGTATGTCAAACCTGAAGTACCGGATCGCCCTAATTCTGGGCCTCGCTGCACTCTCTCTTGTAGCGCTGACCCCACGGAATACCATCGAACGCGTCAAGCGCGCCGATGGGTCCATCGGGTTCGACACCGTCAAGCGCGTGCCGCTCAAGCGGGGGCTCGACCTCCAGGGCGGAATGCACATGACCCTCGAGCTCGACGAAACCGACCGTGCCATTGCGGACAAGTCCGACGCGATCGACCGCTCGCTGAAGGTCGTGCGCACGCGGATCGACGAGTTTGGTGTTTCCGAGCCGGTCGTGCAGAAGGTGGGCAGTGACCGAATCATCGTCGAACTGCCGGGCATCGATGATCCCGAGCGCGCGACACAGGTGGTACAGAAGTCGGCCTTCCTGAAATTTCAGATCACCGACAAGACCAGCGCGCTTGAGCGCGTCGCCTCGCGCCTCGACGGGATCGTTCGGGAAAAGAAGCTCGGGACGCGCACGGTTACGGCCGCTGGTGACACGGCCAACGCGCCTGGTCTCAAGGCACTCTTTTCCGATACCGGCAAGCGGGCGGATTCCGCGGCCACGGCAACGGACGGGCCCTTTTCCCGCCTGATCCAGCCGACGGGAGTTCCCGGCATTTACGCCGTGATGACCACCGACATGGCCGAGCTCGACTCCTATCTCAAGAACCCCGACATTCAGGCAGCACTTCCACCTGGCAAGGAGGTCCGCTGGGGCGCGGACACCCTCGTCACCGCTGGGCGTGCGGTTCGCTCGCTCTACGTGCTCGACGCGCGGCCGATCATCACGGGTGACTACCTCACCGACGCCAAGCCGACCCAGGTGCCGATCGAAGGCACTGTGGTTGAGTTCCAACTCAACAATGAAGGGGGGCGTCGGTTCCGTGTTGAGACGGGGAAACACGTGAAGGATTACATGGCGATCGTGCTCGACGATCGCGTCATGAGCGCTCCGGTGATTCAGAGTGCCATCGGGACCCGCGGCCAGATCACGATGGGTGGCGGCAGCCTGCAGGCCGCCAGCGACCTGGCCCTGGTGTTGCGTGCCGGTGCACTCCCCGCGCCGCTTCGAGTGGCCGAAATCCGGAACATCGGTGCCTCGCTTGGTGCCGATTCCATCCAGGCGGGAATCACTGCCGGCCTCATTGCCATCTCGCTCGTGATCACCATCATGGTCGGCTACTACCGCTTCTCCGGTATGTTGGCGATTGCCGGCCTCGTGCTGTATGTGCTGTACACGATGGCGGCCCTGTCGCTATTCGGCGCGGTACTGACGCTTCCTGGTATCGCGGGATTTGTTCTTTCGATCGGTATCGCCGTTGACGCGAACGTGTTGATCTTTGAGCGCATCCGCGAAGAGATCGTGCACGGGAAAACCGTGCGTACGGCTGTCGAGGAAGGCTTCCGGCACGCGTTGCCGGCAATCATCGATACGAGCGTATCGACAGCGCTTACGGCCGTGGTGCTCTACCAGTTCGGTACGGGCCCCGTGCGCGGTTTCGCCGTGACCCTTCTCGCCGGTATCGCAGCATCGCTCTTCACTGCGATCTTCGTCATCCGCACCTTCTACCTCATCTGGCTGAACCGTAATCGGACGGCCGAGGCACTGAGCATCTGATGTATCGGATCCTTCACGACACCAAGTACGATTTCATCCGCTGGTGGCGCGTCGCCGCCGGCCTGACCATCGCGTTCATTGTGGTCGGGCTCGTGGCACTTGTTCTGCGCGGTGGATTGCTCTACAGCGTGGATTTCACGGGCGGCACGGTCATGCAGCTGACGTTCACGCAAGAACCGGATGTGCAGCGGTTGCGGACCGCGCTCGTGGCCGGCGGGTTGCACGGGGCCGAAATCCAGGAGTTCGGGTCCAAGACGGAATACATCATCCGGATGCAGGGCGACACCAGCTCGGCCGGCACTGAAGTGGCGTCGCAGAACGTGCGGAAAGTGGTCGCGGAACTTGTCGGCCAGGATGGCTTTCGCGTTGACCGCGCGGAGGTCGTGGGTGCGCGTGTTGGCTCGGAATTGCGCCGCGGCGCCATACTCGCCGTGCTGATCTCCTTCGCTATCACGCTCGTCTATCTCGCCTGGCGCTTTGAATGGAGGTTTGGCCTTGCCGCCGTGCTTGCCACGGCGCACGACATCATCGCGACGATCGCTTTTATGGCGATGCTGCGGCTCGAAGTGTCGCTCACGGTGATTGCTGCACTCCTGACCGTGATCGGGTATTCGCTCAACGACACGATCATCATCTTCGACCGCGTCCGGGAGAACCTGCGCAAGAATCGCAAGGAAGCCCTCTACGACACGCTCAATCGCTCGGTGAACGAGACGCTCCCGCGTTCGGTGCTCACCCACGCCACGACGCTCGCGGCCACGGCGGCGCTGTTGATCTTTGGTGGGGAAGTCATCCGGCCGTTCGCCTGGATCATGTCGTTTGGCATCTTCACTGGCACGTTCAGTTCCATTTACGTGGCCTCGCCAATCCTGATGTACGTGGAGCAGCGGTTCCCGCGTGACCCGGATTCGAAGGGGGCGCGGGCGGCGACGGTGTCGCCGGCGCAGGCCAAGGTCCGGTAACGCCCACGGGGCGAGCGCTGCGCTCCGCGTGAGGTTCATCGACAGTCATTGCCATCTGGCCGACCCGGCCTTCGACACAGATCGCGACGAGATCATCGGCCGTGCCCGCTCTGCGGGTGCGGCCGCTCTCGTTTGTATTGGTGAATCGATCGAGCGCGCCCGCGCGGCTCAAGTCATTGCCAATACAAGCCCCGGCGATATCGTCTTCACCGCTGGCGTGCATCCTCACGATGCGGCGGCCTTCGATGCGATACGCGACGTGCCCGCCATCGCGGAGTTGCTCGGTGCAGGGGCGGTGGCGATTGGGGAGTGTGGGTTGGACGGCTACTACGATCATTCGCCGCGCCCCATGCAGCGGAAGGCCTTCGCCGCGCAGCTTGGCCTGGCGCTGGAACACCGGAAGCCCGTTGTAGTCCACACGCGTGACGCCCTGGACGATACCATCGCCATGGTGCGCGAAGCGGCCGCTGCCGGCGTGCGCGGCGTGCTGCACTGCCACACGGGACCCGCGGCGCTGACGGAGACCGCCTTGAACGCGGGGTGGTACATTTCGTTCAGCGGCATTGTGACCTTCAAGAAATGGGACGGTGACGACCTGGTGCGGATGGTGCCCGCCGACCGCATCCTGGCGGAGTCAGACGCGCCCTATCTGGCCCCAGTGCCAAACCGGAGCAAGCGCAATGAGCCGAGCTGGGTCGCGCTCACGCTGCAGCGCATCGCCACCGTGCGCGGCGTGACGCCGGACGAGATGGGCGCGGCGGTGACCGCCAATGCGCGACGACTGTTCAACCTCGTGGAGACGCTGCAATGACCGTGGAGTACCTGCACACCAAGGATGCGCCCGAAGCCATCGGCCCCTATGCGCAAGCGACGAAAGCCGGCGGATTCCTGTTCACGGCCGGCCAGATTGCACTCGATCCCGCCACCATGCAGGTGGTGGAAGGCGACATCACGTCACAGGCTGAACAGGTGATGAAGAACCTGAATGCGGTGCTCGCGAACGCCGGCTGTGGATGGAAGGACGTCGTGAAGACCACGATCTTCATCACGACGTTTGACGACTTCGCCAAGCTCAATGAGGTCTACGGCAAGCATCTCGGAGCGACCAAGCCGGCGCGCTCCACAGTCGCCGTTGCTGGCCTGCCCAAGGGCGTCCGCGTCGAGATCGAATGCGTGGCCAAACTCCCGTAGTGGCTCGTCCCCCCGTGTCCTCCCACGTCCCGTCGTTCCCCGTGGCTCCCCCAATACGTCTTACGGAGTGGGCCAATTGCGCGGGTTGCGCTGCGAAAATGGGCCCAGCCGACCTGAAGCAGGCGCTGGCCCCGTTGCAGCGGCGCGATGACCCGCGCTTGCTCGTGGGGCACGAGACATTCGATGACGCCGGTATTTTTCGAATATCACCCGAGATGGCGCTCGTCCAGACGGTGGACTTCTTCGCGCCGATCGTTGACGATCCATACGACTTCGGCCGTGTCGCCGCGACCAACGCACTTTCCGACGTCTTCGCCATGGGCGGAGAACCGATCACCGCAATGAACATCGTCGGGTTCCCGACGGGGAAGTTGCCGATCGAGGTGCTCTCGGATGTGCTACGCGGTGGCCAGGATGCCGTGCATGAGGCCGGGGCGCATATAGTCGGCGGACACAGCATCACCGATGAGGAGTTGAAGTACGGACTCTCCGTGACCGGCATCGTCCATCCGGATCGTGTGCTGACCAACGCCGGCGCCGTCCCCGGCGACGTCTTTGTCCTGACGAAGGCGCTGGGGACCGGCATCCTCGCTACCGCCGCCAAGCGCGGACTCTTGCCGGACGCCGAGCGGATCGGGCTGACGAAGTCGATGACCACGCTGAACGCTGCCGCGAGCCGGGCGGCGCTCGCCGCCGGCACGCGCTGCGCCACGGATGTCACCGGATTCGGCTTGCTCGGCCATGCCTCGCACATCGCGCGCGCGAGCAACATCACCATTCGCATCCATGCAGCGGCACTCCCGCTCCTGGCGGGCACGCGCGCGATGCTGGAGCGCGGCGCGCTCACCGGCGGCGCAGCGCGCAACGTGAGTTATCTGGAACCGCTGGTGGAGTGGGGGAGTACGACGGACGAGATGCGCGCCATCCTTGTTGACCCCCAAACCTCCGGCGGATTGTTCATTGCCCTCAAGCCCGACCGCGTGGACGAGTTTCTTCGCGCGATGCCCGACGCCGTCGTGGTGGCCGAGGCGTTTCCGCGCGGCGCACGCGCGATTGTGGTGGCCTGAGTGGTATGACGCTGCGCCGTGTGCACGGGAGCGGATGGAGCCTGGTGGTTCCCTCAGTCTTCAAAACTGATGCGACCTGACGTCGTCGGGTTGGGTGGGTTCGATTCCCATGCGCTCCCGCCACGCGGGGCTGGCGAACTCGTGCGCCTGCGAAACGCGGTTCGCTGTACCACCCGTTTCCGTGTGTTTCCGTCGTTACTGTGTGCGTTGTTGCGTTTGCTGTTGTTCCACGGTCTCTCCCCCGCTGAGGCACACGCTCAGCGCTCCGACTCGGTGCGCGCCGGCCTCGAGCCGCCCATCAGCCCTCGCCGCGCCTTCTTCTACTCACTCGCCGTTCCGGGCTTGGCACAGGCGCGGCTGAATCGCCCACTGGTCGGCGCTGGTTTCTTTCTCGTCGAAGCACTCGCCATCGGCATCCTCCACCGCAGCGTGGATGACCTTCGCATTGCGCGGGCGTATGAGACGGATTCAGTTCCGCTCCGATTCGCCGTGGACGCAAACACAGGGCAGGCGCAGGTCGATGCGCGGGGAAACCCCGTCGTCGCACAGTGGGGCCAGTCGTACTACAACAAGGATCTCACGCGCGCGCGGCGGCTGCAAGTCGAGGATTGGAGCGCGATCCTGCTTTTCAATCACCTGATCGCTGGCGCCGAGGCATTTGTCGGCGCGCAGCTCTGGGACCTGCCGGAGCGCGTAAAACTGCGCGCGACTCCGATGCGTAGGGGATGGGGAATCGGCGGTGAGTTGAAGATCCGATAGCGCGATCGACAGCGCCCGAAGCTGGTTCGGGCACTCCCCATCACTGTGAAGGAAGGCAAGCCAATGCTGTCGCTCGCACTACTGGCAATCCTCGCCGGGGGATTCCCCCAAGCCGCACCAAGCGGCGGCGAGATTGCCAAGTTGGTCCCTCCGGTGCCCACTCCGGCGTCGTTCGTTTCCGATCAACGGAACGTCCTGAAGCCGGACGCACGAGCCGCGCTCGACGCCAGGATCCGCGCGGTTCAGGCGGCCGGCCATGGTGACATCGCTGTCGCAATCCTTCCGTCGGTGGGCGATTACTCGCCGAACCAGGTTGGTGTCGAGATCTATCGCACATGGCGCGTTGGCCGCGTGGACAGCATCGGGTCGGCGCGCCGCAATCTTGGCGCGCTGTTGCTCGTGGTGCCGAAGGAGATCTCACCCAACAACCGGGGAGAGTGCTGGATCACGACTGGCACCGGCGCGGAGGCGTACATCACCGACGCAACGGCCGCTGCGATTTGCCGTGACGCGATCATTCCGCACCTGAGGAAGCTGGACCACGCTGCGGGCATCGCGGCGGGGATTGACGCAATCGCAGCGCGCCTCGGGGCCGACCCCGCATTGGCCCCGCCGGCGACTGTGGGGGACGATGCTAGCCGTGCAGCAGCGGCGGAACGCCGCGGCGATCGGAAAGCACGCCGGCTGGCCATTGTGGGCTCGGTCGTGGCCTCAATCGGAGCGCTGTTCGCCGGGGTTCTCGGATTCCTGCGTTGGCGGCGAAACAAGCCGCGGAAGTGTGCCAAGTGTGGACGCCTGATGCAGCGTCTCGATGAACGGGCGGACGACGCCAAACTCGATTCCGGACAGCGTCTCGAGGAAGAAATCCGGAGCGTCGACTATGACGTCTGGGGCTGCCGCTGTGGTGAGTCGCTGGTCGTTCCGTACCGGAAGATCTTCAGCATGCACACCGACTGTCGCGAATGTCATCGACGGACTGCGACGCACTCATACCAACAGCTGGTTCCGGCGACGACCGCGTCCGCAGGTGTCGCAGAGAAGCGGTTTACGTGCAAGAACTGCAAGGCCCGCTGGACCGAGACAGTGGTCATTCCGCGAATCACCCAGTCGCATTCGTCGGGTGGCCGGGGCGGGGGAGGTGGCAGTTCATTCGGCGGGTCGGGCTCCACCAGCGGTGGAGGAGGCGGAGGGAGTTACTGAGGTTTGCCCGTCCGCTCCGGCTCTCGGCTTAGATTTGGAGAAAGGACTGGGGGGAACGTCACGGGCGACTAGGTTTCGGTTTCGCTTATGATCGACTTCCGTACCAGGCCCCCCAATCAGTCATCTGCACCGGAACGTCACCGGGGATGAGGCGCAAGAAGACTGACGCGCCAATCGCACAACCGCTGAGCGTCGTGCGCCGGCCAGAGGGGAGGTACCTCGCCGCCGCGCGTGCCGTCGGACTGTGGAAGTGCCCGCATTGCGGGAGAGGTGCGGTCATTATGAGACACTTCCGCGTGCACGAACGGTGCTCGTCCTGCGGATTCCGATATATGCGCGACCGCGACCCGGCCTATTTCAACGGCGCAATGTTCGTGAACTATATGATGAGCGCCGGGTTGTTCGTGATCACCTTCTTTGTGATCATCATGGCCGCGCGGCCAAACGTGCCTTGGGACGCAATTGCCGTGGTCGCCCCGCTCGTCGCGATTGGCGCGGTGGTGTTCCTCTATCCCATTTCGAAACTCATCTGGCTCACGGCAGACGTAATGCTCAGGCCTGTTACCCAAGACGAACTCGAGGATGTCGGCGCCGCCCGGCCTGCGGTCGCACGCGAAACGCCGGGCTGAAGGGCGCCAGCCCGCGGCGCGCTGTTCGCCGTGAGTTCTTTGCGGGCTGGGGTAGTGGGCCAGCGCGGAGGCGCGTAAGTCGCTGTGCGGGAACCGCTTGCCGCTGTTCAGAGATGGCTCACAGCGGGCTCATCGGTGCGAGTTAGCGTGGGCGTGTTTGCAGCGCCCCATCTCACCCGCGCCCCCCGACAATGGACCTCACCGCACATCTCACAGCCGCGCTGGCCGATCGCTACGACATCCAGCGCGAAGTCGGCGCCGGTGGCATGGCCCACGTGTTCCTCGCGCGCGATCTGCGTCATGAACGCCTCGTCGCCATCAAGGTGCTGAATGCGCAGCTCGGTGCCATGGTCGGCGCCGAGCGTTTTTTCGCCGAAATCAAGGTCACGGCGGCGCTGCAGCATCCGCACCTGTTACCGCTGTTCGACTCGGGCGAAGCGGACGGGCAGCTGTACTATGTGATGCCGTACATGGAAGGCGAGACGCTGCGGGAGCGGATGAATCGCGAGACCATGCTCCCGGTGGACGACGCTATTCGCATCACGCAGGCGGTTGCGAGTGCGCTGGACTACGCGCACCGACACGGCGTCGTGCACCGCGATCTGAAACCCGAGAACATCCTGCTGCACGACGGTGAGCCGATGCTTGCCGACTTCGGCATCGCGCTCGCCTTGGCGAATGCCGGCGGTGAACGAATGACGCAAACCGGGATGTCACTCGGCACTCCGCAGTACATGAGTCCCGAGCAGGCAACGGGGGACCGACAGATCGACGCGCGCACGGACGTATACTCGCTGGCCGCCGTCCTGTACGAGATGCTCACCGGAGACCCACCGCATACCGGGCACAATGCGCAGGCCGTCATTGCCAAGGTGATCACGGAGCGTCCGCGAGGAATGCGCGACACGCGGGAAGCGGTGCCTCCGCACGTGGAAGCGGCGGTGTTGCGCGCGCTGGCCAAGCTTCCCGCCGACCGATTCGCCAGCGCGGCGGAGTTTGGGGCGGCCATCGCAAAGCGAGAGGCAGCTCCGTCGACGGTGAGCGACGTGCGTACCACGAACGGCCGGCGCGCCGCGGCAACGGGCGTGAGCGCGCTGACGGCGGCTCGTCGCTGGGCGATTCCCGTCGTCGCGCTGGCAGGTGCCGCCTTGGTTGGCTCGGCCCTGGCTGCGGGCAGTGCCACGCGCGACCCGGTGCAGCCGCTTCGGTTTGACATTCACTGGACACACACGCGGTCGACGCCGAGCGCGTCCGCGGCCGGCAACCTCGCCTTGTCGCCGGACGGCACCCGACTCGCGAGGACCCCGCTAGGTGGCGCCGGTGGGATCTACACGCGGCCGATGGACGGCCTGGCATGGTCGCTCGTTCCGGGCACGGACTCCGTGAGGGCAACCGCGCCGACCTTTTCGCCGACCGGCGAGGTCATGCTGTACGTCAAGCAGGGTCCGAACAGCTTCAGCCCGCTCGACTATCTCCTGATGCGAATCCCCGTTGACGGCGGCGAGTCGGTGCAGCTGGCCGACTCCGTCTATGGCGACGCCGTTTCGTGGGGAGACAAGGATCGAGTCGTCTTCGTTCGCGACGGCGCGCTCTGGACGGTCTCGGCGCTGGGCGACGAGCCAAGCCTGCTCGCTGAACCCGACTCAACGCGCAATCATGCGGGGTTCCGCACCGTCGCGTACCTCCCGGGCGGCGATGCCATCCTCGTGACCATCGCACACGGGAAGCGCATCATGCGCAACGAACGGCCCAACGATCTTGACTCCGCCTACCTCGGGGTGGTGCGTGTGAGCGACGGGACCGTCACCGACTTCGGCGTGCGTGGGCTTGGCCCGAAGTATTCGCTCGGCCACCTGCTGTATACCGAGGCGACGGGCACCGTCATTGCGTTGCCGTTCGATGCGAAGGCGCTCAAGATTGTCGGCGCACCCACACGCCTCGCCGAAGGTGCCTTGGTGGGTGCGACCTCGAACGATCTCGTGGTGTCGGAAAATGGATGGGTGCTCTACACGCCGAACACATTGGGCACTCGAAACACCGCGGCCATGCCCCAGCTAGGCCTCGAACGGGTGAGCCGGGCGACGGGCGCGCGCTCGATGAACGTGCAGCCACAGACTTACGTGTCCATGTCCGTCTCCCCGGATGGCGAACGGATCGCCCTTTGTGTGGCGACGTCGACATCGTCCGCCGACATCTGGATTCTGCAGGTCGCAACCGGGCACCTGAGCCCGCTCACGCGAGACGGGAAGAACTGCTGGCCGGTGTGGACTCGTGATGGGAAACGCGTCGCTTACCGAACGGGATCGTCGTTGTTGAGCCAAGTCGAGCCGGGCAACTGGTTCTCGGTGCCTTGGGATCTGAGCACCCTCCCGGAGCCGGTGCCGGGAACTGAAGGCGCGATCGCCTACGAGCCGGGACCGCCGGGCGGATATTTCGCGACGGTGCGCCTCGATTCGGCCCCAAGGGGGGGGAATCGAGGATTCTTCTCCAATGGTGACATCTGGATCTCCCCGGTGGACACGCCGCAGGTGCGGCGGCCACTGAGCGCGACCGCGGCCGGCGAGTGGGCGCCTCGATTGTCGCCGAACGGCAAATGGCTCGCGTTCATGGTGTATGAGCCTGTTGCCAGTGGCCGCGGCACTTCACCGGCGAAGATATATGTTCGGCCCGTACCCGGCCCGGGCGCATTGATTCCGATTTCCACTGGGCCGGGACAGGATCCGTTCTGGGGCCGGGATGAGTCAACACTTCACTTCAGAGGCGTTGCCCTTGCCCGCGGTTCGGGCGGACGCGCAGGCGCTGGGCGTGTTGCCGCCCGCCTCGATCTCAGTCGTGGGGCGCCGGTGTTGCGCATCGATCAGGCGTTCCCCGGCACAGCACCAGGCGCATTCACGACGTGGGGCGTTTCGGGACTTCTCCCCGGCGGTGACCTGGTACAGATCGCGAGGGCGCAGGCCGCGGGCCCCGCCACGCCGCCTGTGCGGCCTCCGGTACAACGCCCGCCAAACCCGGTTGCAATTTTCGGCTGGCTCGATCTCGTGAAGGGCAACGCGCAGGCTCAATCATCCAAGCCCTGAACCGGAGCGATCTCCATGCACGACATCGCACAGCTGAACGCAACGCTCGCGGGCCGGTACCAGCTTGAGCGCCAGGTGGGAGCGGGTGGCATGGCCACCGTCTACCTCGCCCACGACCTCAAGCACAATCGCAAAGTCGCGGTCAAAGTGCTGAATCCCGACTTGGCCGCCGTGATCGGCTCAGAGCGGTTTCTCACCGAGATCCAGGTCACAGCGAGCTTGCACCATCCGCATCTGCTCCCGCTCTTTGATTCCGGCGAGGCCGATGGCGCGCTCTACTATGTGATGCCGTATATCGAGGGCGAGACGCTGCGGCAGCGACTGTCGCGCGAGCGCCAGCTCGGCGTGAGCGATGCCCTGCGCTTCGCCACGGCGATCGGCGGTGCACTCGACTATGCACACCGTCACGGCGTGATTCATCGTGACCTCAAGCCCGAAAACGTGCTGATCCACGACGGTCAGCCACTCGTGATGGACTTCGGGATTGCGCTCGCAGTGAGTAACGCGGGCGGGCCGCGCATCACGCAGTCCGGGCTCTCCCTCGGCACGCCGCACTACATGTCGCCGGAGCAAGCCAGCGGTGGTGGACAGATCGACCCGCGCAGTGACCTGTATTCGCTTGGCGCGATGCTGTATGAAATGCTCGTCGGCGACCCGCCGCACACTGGGAGCACGATCCAGGCGGTGATCGCCCGCGTCCTTGCCGACAAGCCGGCCAGCGTACGCGCGTCGCGCGACAGCGTTCCTGAACATGTCGACGCGGCTGTGATGCGCGCGCTGGCAAAGCTCCCGGCCGACCGTTTCGCGACAGCTGCAGAGTTCACAGATGCCCTCGCCGAGGCAGCACCGCTTGCACCCGTTCCCACAGAAATGGTGCCGGCGTTGCGCAGGCGGCGATCGCTGCGCGGCGTTGCTCTTTGGGGCGGCGGGCTTGTGGTTGCCGGGGTACTCGGCGCCGTGACAACAACGGCCCTGCGGTCTGCGCCGGCGCCGCACGCCGCTCAGTTTGCTGTCGCGCTCCCCGACACCACCACAATTCCCTCTTCCGGCCGCGCGCTGGCCGTGTCTCGCGATGGCGCTTGGATCGTGATGGCAGCCGAGAACCGCACAGGAACGGTCATGCTTCATATCCGTCCGTCGACTGAGGTGCAGTTCAAGTCCCTTGCCGGAACGGAGGGGGCTACCTCGCCGGCATTTTCGCCGGATGGGTCGCACATTGTGTTCACGGTGGGCGGACGAATTCAAAAAGTGCCGACCGCGGGCGGAGGAGTGCTGACCGTTGCCGACTCGGGTAGTGCCCAAACAAGTTGGGGCGGTCGGGATCAGGTTGTGTTTGCTCGTGGTGGAGACCTGTCGATCGTCCCTGCGGCAGGCGGAACTCCCCGCGTGTTCGCGCGCCCGGACAGCGCCGCAGGTCATGTCGCCTTCGGCTGGCCCGAGGTCCTTCCCAGCGGCGATCACGCGCTCATCACGCTCTGGAAAGGGCGAGTGTCGAACGATTCCGCGTATCTGGCTGTGATCTCCACCAACGACGGAACGGTGCGGGAACTCGGCGTGCGGGGCACCGGTGCGCGGTATGCCTCTGGAAATGTGATTTACACTGACGCTGCCGGAAAACTCTGGTCGGCACCATATGCGGCGGGCGATGCCACGCTCGGTGGAACACCGGTGCTGGTCGCCGAAAACGTGAGTGTGGACCCTGCGGGTGCGGCGGACGTGTCGGCATCGGGCGGCGGTCTTTTGCTCTACGCAGAGGTCGCCTCGATGCATGTACGAAGGACCAATGCGGCCGGCGGAGGCACTGGCGCCGTCCGCGAAAGTTCGGTGCTTGTGACCACCGATTCGTCTGGTGCCGTGCAATCCGTCAGCTCGCAGCGCGAGCCGTTCTTCCAACCGCGGGTGTCGCCGGACGGCAAGCGCATCGCGGTAATGGTAGGCGGCCTGGCCGACACCGACGGAGACGTCTCTGTGTACGACCTGACCAGCGGTGCCCTCACGCGCCTGACACAGAATGCACAGATGACACGACCGGAGTGGGACGCGAGCGGCCGTCGCATCGCCTACCGGCCACGGCTGTTTATGATGGGTTCGTTTGTATCGCAGCCCGCTGATCGCAGCGGCACGCCGGCGCCCATCGGGGGCACGGAACAAACGGTCGCATTCTCCTGGGGCACTGCAGGGCGGTATCTGGCTATCGAACGTCGATTGGATACGAACGAGGATGTCTGGATTGTGTCGCGGTCCGGTTCCCGCGCCGAGTTCCCGGTGGATACGACGGCCGCGTACGAGTCGCTCCCGCGTCTTTCGCCCGACGAGCGCTGGGTGGCGTATCTCTCAAATGAAGGCGGCAAGGATCAAGTCTACGTTCGTCCGGTTCCGGGCCCGGGTGCGCGCGTTCCGATTTCCATCACCGGGGGCGAGTCGCCAACATGGGCACGCGACGGAAAAACGCTGTACTACGTGGAAGGCCAACACCTGATGGCGGCGCGAATCGCCGCGTCTCCTGAGTTTGAGGTCACGCGTCGCGACACGCTGATTGACCTCTCCACGACCGGATCGAAATACCTGCTTGACCGAGGCCTTCGAACCTTGAACTACGATGTGCTTCCCGGCGGTGGGTTCGCGTTCCTCGCCACGAGCGGGCCCGTATCGTCCAACCGGCAGAATGTGATCGCCATGGTGGACTGGACCCGGCGGGTGCGCGGAACGGCGCCCTAACGTTCTCGCACGAGTGCAGCGAGTTCCTCCGTCGCCACGCGAGCCGCGTCGGCCGCAGGGCCTGGCTCGGCGTTGCGTCGGAGGCGCAGGTAGTGGCGGTACGCTGCGATCGCCTCCTCTGTCGCGCCGGTTTGTCGTGCGAGACGGGCGCGGCGCAATAGTTGCGTTGCCAGCAAGAACGGCTCCTGCTGCAGGTGCTGGCGTCTCCGCACGGCTGTGGTCGCCCGGGTCAAGTCGCCGCGCGCAACGAACAACCGTACGGCCTCGAGCGATGCCGCCTCGGAACGCATGCGAGAGACTCCCGATCCGGCCAAATACGCGTCAAGGTCGCGGAGTGAACTGGTGGTATCGATCGCGCCAGCTGCACCGTCGGCGATCGCACGGATCGTGCGTGCGCACACCTCATTGTCAGTACCAAACTCGCGTGCGCGTCGGTCTGGCTTGAGCACTGGAGTCATCAAATCGCCCGCGACAGAATGTGCGGCGGCGCTGCGCGCGTGGAATCCGTCCCACCACGCATTCGTGCACGTGGCCAGCCAGCGATCCGTTTCGCTCGCACTGGTGAGACCCTGTCGCACAAAGCGCATCGACGCTTCGGCCCTGGGCCGCGAGCCCTCGCCATAGAGATACGACAGCACCGCAAGCTCGCGGGTCGCGAGGCTCGTGGGGTCGCGGTCTTGGATAGCGCCGAGAATGCTGTCAGCGCGCTGCAAGCGGCCGATGTTGGTCTCGAACACCCATCGCTCGATCATCGCAGCGCGCCACGCATCGGCGTTCTGCGCGGTCTGCACAATCAGCCGCAGCGCTGAGTCAGCGTCCGTCAGTGGCAAGTCAAACGCTTGTGCCAAACGCGCCACACGGCGCAACTCGCTGCGGTCAAACGCGGAGAAGTTCGCGCGTA
>JARIET010000024.1 GCA_031127185.1 Gemmatimonadota bacterium
ACGGCGACGAGATCGTCAGGTCGACGTAGGCCGGGTATTGATCGAGAAGTGTGATGAGCGGCGAGGGGCCGTTCGGATCGAGCGTGGTGAAGGTCAGCAGCGTGGGTACGCCCACCGGTCCCGCAGAAAGCTTGATGCCAGAAAGCCCATCTGCAGCGATGCGGATTTGCGCCGTATCGCTCGGCAGGATGAGGAACGTGTCAGGTGAGAGGCCTGCGAAGCAGAGCACACCGCTGATGAACGAGGTGACCTGTGCAGACGTGCCGCTCAACACGCCCTGTTCGGCCTTGTCCCGCACGAACCGGACGATGTTGTTGGCCTGGTCCTGCGCCCCCGTCACATCGCCGTCGGCAACCTTCTTGGCCATGTTGTCCAGCTTGCCGAGCACCGAGTTGACGTTTGGCCCGTCGGAAGCGAAGAGGATCTGGGCCAGCGCATTCAGGTCACCGATCGTCGTGCAGGCACCCATGACGAGCGCGCCCTGTGCGTCGCGAACCAGCAACGGGGCGGTGGGGGATCCGGTGTCAGCGCGGCGGTCCGAGCAGGCGGACACGATGAGCGCCGCGGCCAAGCCGCCGGCAATCGCCAGATTTCGAGAAGTTGACACGGTGCGTCCCTTGGTCAGCAAAAGGCGTGAGCGGCGTAGCACAACGGACAATTCCGTAGCGGAACACCCCAACTTGGCGGAATCCGGCCAACCACCGCAAGGTCAAATGTCACAAAGGCTTGGGCGATGCGAAATCGTGACGAAAGGCACGGCCCTCCGCACCGGCCGAAGGCGCCCCCAGGACGTGCCGCGGGCTACCGAGATCCCACCAGTTGCCGATACGCGGGGTCTGTGGTCAGGTCTCGGTACTGCCAACCCGGATCGTCCCGAAATCCGGCGATTTTTTGCGGATTTACCGCCAGATACACCTTCAGGAGCCTGACCGCTTCAGTCTTGTCACCAAGCGTCGCGGCCGCCATGGCCCCGTACAGCGCGAGGTCGCGCGTCGCGTCAATCATGGCATCTCCCTCCGAACGCTTGATTACGTTCCGGGCGCTGTCGGCGAGTGCGGGGTTGTTCCGGGCGCTGCGGGCGATGACCATCGCCACCAGCATGTCAGAGTTCAGGCGAATCAGCTTGGCCCCGCCCGCAAACGTCGCAAGCGAATCTGCGAGCTTCCAGGCCGCGCCAATGTCCGGTTCGCGGGCCCGGGTTGTAAGCAGCAGGAGTTCACACCGCGCCGTGCGTGACCCATTAGGGAACCGGCGTTTGGCCTCGGCGCACCATTGGTCCGCTTTCTCAAATTGCCCGAGGTCGTAGGCGGCGAGCACCAAGCGTGAGATGACCACTTCGGCTTCCGTCAGGAACTCGTCGGCCTCGTACGCACGCTGTGCCGCAAGCATCACGTCCGTCGGTGTGCTGCCGGGGAAGTTGTTGTACAGGTGCGAGAGCATCGAGTAGGCGCTCGCCTGATTCTTGTTCAACTGCGTCGCACGCTCGAGGTCCTCTTTAGCCGACGCGATGAGGGCAGCCTTCTTGGCCGCGTTCTCCTCGGCGTTCGTGAGAAACGCGTAGTAGTTCAGGTTGCCGCGCTGCTCGAGCGCGTCCGGGTTGTCGGCGTCGAGCTTGAGCGCTGCCGCAGCATGCGGAATTCCGACGGCCACCCATTTCCGAACCTCGGCGGCATCGGTGGTGAGGCGCGCTCTTCGGTATGCGGCGAGTGCACGGCGGGCGGCCGGGTCGCTCCATTTGTCATCGAGCTGAGCCGCTGCCGCATAGAGCGAATCCGCCGTTCGGTACTGCTTGTTGGCCTCCACTGAATCGCGGCGGGCGACCGCCGCCTCAAGGAGCCGGCGCGCAGCTTCACCGCGCTGCAACATGCGCCACGCGTCGGAGCTGCTTGTGCTGGCGCGCTGTGTGGCGAGCTGGAACTGCTCGCCCAGTTCCTGGCGGATCAGGTCCGCGACCACAATCGCCAGCGTGTCCCGGGCGCCGACGACATTGGCACTAGCAACCGTGATGCTCTGGCGCTTCAGGTTGGCCCCGCTCGCGTCGTCGAGGCGCACCGAAATACGAACGTTCTCGCCCTCAGGTTCCACTTCGCCGCGTACCAGGAATCCCGCGCGTAGCGCCTGGGCGATGCTGTCCGGCGGGGCGGATGAACCGCGGAATCGGGCGGCGCCGCTGGTGGAGATGACCGTAAAGCTCGATCCCCCGGACAGCGCACGTGTCAATCCTTCCGTCAATCCGTCCGCGACCGGCGTGAGCGAGCTGTCCCTGCTCTGATCGGTGAAGTAGAGCACCGCAATGCGACGCGCCTCTGGGCCGACGGTAGTGGACGCGCCGCCACCGCCCTTGCTCATCGACCATGCGCCGACGCCGACGGCCGCAACCGCCACGGCCGCGCCAGCCAGGACCAGGGGTTTCTTCCACCACGGGCGCGCCTGCATGGCCGCGATCGCCGTCTGCGCCCCGGACGGCACTCGCCGCTGCATCGTCGGCGTCATGATCCGCATTGACGCCGTGGCCCCGATTGGCAGACCGAGGAGCTGGGCGAACTGCTCCGCGTTCTGCGGGCGGTCGGCGGGCGACTTGTTCATCGAGATGAAAATCGCGTTCTCGATGTCCTCGGGAACCACGTTCCGCACGATGCGTATACTCGGCACCTGTTCCATGGCGTGCCGCGCCATGATCTGCATTGAGTTCTTGCCGGTGAATGGCGGCTCGCCCGCGAGCATTTCATAGAGCACGCAGCCAAGCGCATACAAATCGGCGGTCGGCCCCACCGTCTCACCGCTGGCCTGCTCAGGCGCCATGTAATACGGCGTGCCCATCGACATGCCGGTCGCAGTCAACTTTGACGCCCCGCCTTCCGTGATGGCCCGGGCAATCCCGAAGTCGGCAACGAGTGCGTGGCCGCCCGAGAGCATGATGTTCTCGGGCTTGATATCGCGGTGCACGACGCCTTGGCTATGGGCGTGTCCGAGCGCATCGTTCACCTCGAGCGCGATCTGCACGGCGTCTTCGATGGGCAGCATGCCTTCGCGATCAATCCGGTCGCGTACGGACTCGCCTTTCACGAAGGGCATCACGTAGTAGAGCAAGCCGTCGGCCACCCCCGAGTCAAACAGTCCGAGAATGTGCGGATGCTGCAGCTTGGCGGCCAGTCGAATCTCGCGCTCGAACCGCTCGGCGCCGAGCGTGGCCCCGAGCTCGGGAAGCAGGACCTTGATCGCCACCTCGCGGCCGTGTTTGGCATCGCTGGCCAGGTACACGGTCGCCATACCGCCGCGGCCGAGCTCGCGGATCACGTCGTACTTGCCCGCGAGAGCAGCGTTCAGCCTGGGGATCAGGTCCGGCGTTTCGTCCGACACAATCCAAATCTCTGGCTCGTGACTTCAAACGGCAACTGGACACCTGGTTGAGGACTGCTGTCACCGGCGTGCCGCGCTAGATTTGTGTCCATGAATTTGAACGTCATAACGCTGCGATGAAGATCGCCGTCTGCATCAAGCGCGTCCCGGACCAGGATGTCCGGTTCAAGATCGCGCCCGGCGCCAAGTCGATTGACGAAGCCGGCCTGAAATTCGACCTCAGCGATTTCGACGGCTACGCGGCCGAAGTCGCCATCCAGATCACAGAGAAAGCGGGTGCTGGCGAGGTGACCGTGATCTCGCTCGGCCCCGACGCCGTGCAGGAAACCCTGCGCAAGGCGCTGTCGATGGGTGCGCATCGTGCGGTGCAGCTCAAGCACGACGCCGCAGTCCATGACGGAAATGCCATTGCGGCTGCGCTTGCGGCAGAGCTGAAGGCCGGCGGGTACGATTTGATCCTGACTGGCCGCATGGCCGTGGACACGCAGAACCGATCGGTCGGTGCGCAGCTCGCGGAAAAACTTGGCGTGGCCTACATCGGCGCGATCACGCAACTCGATGTCACGACCGGTATGGTCAAAGCGCGCCGCGAACTCGAAGGTGCCTATGAACTCGTGGAGTGCGCGCTGCCGGCGGTGCTCTCGATCGACGAAGGCATCGCGCGCGCCCGCTACCCGTCATTGAAAGGGATCATGGCGGCCAAGAAGAAGCCCATGGACGTGAAGCCAGCCCAGCTCGGCGAACAGCGCTACACGCTGGACTCGGTGGAGCTCCCCGCTGAACGTGCCGCTGGCCGAATCATTGGTGAGGGCGCCGACGCCGTGCCAGAACTCGTGCGACTCCTCAAGGAAGAGGCAAAAGTTCTGTGACAAACGTCTTCGCTTTCGCTGAGTCACGCCTCGGCAATATTCGCCGCGCATCGCTCGAAGCGGTCACGGCGGCGCGGCAGGTTGCCGATCAGACCGGTGGCCAGGTGCATGCGATGCTGGCCGGTGGACCCGGGATTGGCGCGCACGCGGCGAAGCTTGCCGCCCACGGTGCTGATGTGGTCATCGTCCTCGAAGACGTCGGCTTCAGGCACTACAACCCCGAGGCGTTGGTCGCGACCATCGCCGCGCGGCTTGGCGGTGGGTCCACCGGCTACCGTGCAGCATTCTTTTCGGCGAGCGCGCAGGGTCACGATCTCGTGGCCCGTACGGCCGCACGCATGGGCCTGCCGTATGCGTCGGACGTGACTGAGTTCACGATCGGCGCGGATTCGGCCACCGCGAAGCATCCTGGCTACACCAACAAGGTCCTCCAGAATTTCACGTTGAAGGGTGCGCTGGCCATCATCTCGCTGCGCGCTGGCGCTGTGCTCCCGAAGGAATCGCCGAAGACGGGAACGGTCGAACCCATCTCCAGCGCAGTTGATCCCGCGAGCGTGCGAGTGAAGGTCACGGCCACCGAGGCATCAGGAGGCGCCAAACTCGACCTCGGCGAAGCGCCGGTGATCGTGAGCGGTGGGCGTGGGCTCAAGGAAGCGGCCAACTTCACGCTCGTCGAGGATCTCGCGGCCGCATTTGGAAACGCGGCCGTCGGCGCGACGCGCGCGGTGACCGATGACGGCTGGCGCCCGCACTCAGACCAGATCGGCCAGACGGGTCGGCTCGTGAGCCCCGACCTCTACGTGGCCTGCGGTATTTCCGGCGCCATCCAGCACCTCGCCGGCATGCGCACGGCCAAGACCATCGTTGCCATCAACAAGGACCGTGAGGCGCCGATCTTCAAGGTTGCAGACTACGGTATCGTTGGAGACGTTCTGCAGGTGCTGCCGGTGTTGACGGAAGCCGTGCGGAAAGCGAAGAACGGCTAGCCGCGTGATCGCTCGAAAGGGGGCGTCGTGACCGCATCGAACGTCGTGTTTGCGATGGTCATCGTCGCCGCTTTCGGGCTCTTCGCCTGGAACGCGCGCCGGCTCGTCGCCCAGCTGCAGCTCGGTCGGCGCGACGACGATCGCTGGAACGCACTCGGTGCGCGCCTCACCAACCTGCTGCAGATCGGGATCTTTCAGAAGAAGATCTTCCGCGATTCCGTCGCCGGGCCAATGCACGCCGCGATCTTCTGGGGCTTCTGCATCCTGACGGCAGGAACGATCGAGTTCCTCGTGGCCGGGGTCTTCACGTCGTTCTCCTACTCGGATTTTCTGCCCGACGCGCTGCACCAGTTCTACACGGTCAATCAGGACATCTGGGGCGCGCTTGTGCTCGCCGCAGTCTCATTTGCGCTCTTCCGGCGGATCACCAGGCGCGTGAAGCGCCTGATGGGCGCCGAGACGCATCCCAACGACCCACTGTTGATTCTGTCGTGGATTGCCGCGTTGATGTTGACGATGTTCGGCGACAATGCCATGGAGCTGATCGCGAATCCCGCCGGTGCCGGACACGCGTGGGAGCCGATTTCGGCGGGCATTGCGTCTGCGCTTTCTGGTACGGTTTCGCCGCACACTGCGCTGCATGTGGGGCAGGGGTTCTGGTTCGCGCATGCGGCCCTCGTGCTCGGCTTCTTGAACTATTTACCATACTCCAAGCACCTGCATGTGGTGGTCTCGCTTCCGAACGTCTTTCTCTCGGATACGAGCGGGCCCGCGAAAGTAGGTGTGCTGCGCGCGATGGACCTCGAGGGCGATGTCGAAGTGTTCGGTGTGAAAGATGTTGAGCACCTTTCGTGGAAATCGCTGCTGGACGGATTCGCCTGCACCGAGTGTGGTCGCTGCACGAGCGTATGCCCCGCGAATATCACGGGCAAGGCGCTGAGTCCGCGCAAGATCATGGTGAACGTGCGCGAGCGGGTGGAGCAGAGGGCGGTTGAAGCCGGTGTGGGGTTGCTCGGTCGGAAGGCCACGCCACCGTCAACCGCAAACGGCGAACCGCCTACTGCACACTCGTTGTTGTTGCTGGACGGATATATCACCGAAGAAGAATTGTGGGCCTGCACCAGTTGCCGCGCCTGCGTCACCGAGTGCCCCGTCTCAATTGATCAGCTCAGCGTCATCACCGAAATGCGCCGCAACCTCGTCCTCGGCGAGTCGCGCTTTCCTGAAGAAGTGATGCCGGCGTTTGAGTCCATGGAACAGCGCGGCTCGCCCTGGGCGTTCGACCCGTCAGATCGCGCCAAGTGGGCCGAGGGGATGAACATCCCGACTATGGCCGAGATGGCGGCGTCGGGTGAGAAGCCCGAGGTGCTCTATTGGGTGGGGTGCATGGGCTCGTTTGACGATCGCGCCAAGAAGACGACGGTGGCGTTCGCGAAGATCATGCTGGCGGCAGGCGTGCGGTTTGCCATCCTCGGGCAGGAAGAGAAGTGCAATGGCGATCCCGCGCGCCGGATGGGGAACGAGTATTTGTATCAAATGCTCGCGAAGGACGCCGTCGGCGTCCTGAACAACTATGCGGTCACGAAGATTGTGACCGCCTGCCCGCACTGCTTCCATCAGATGGGCAACGAGTTTCCGCAGTGGGGCGGGAACTATGAGGTCATCCATCACTCGACGTTCATCGAGCAACTGATGGCCGCAGGGAAGGTGCCGCTGCGGCAGGACCTGCACGAACCGGTGAGCACGTTCACCTACCACGATTCGTGCTACCTCGGCCGCTACAACGAGGTGTATGACGCGCCCCGCGAGACGCTGAGGCGTGCGCTGCCTGTGATGAACCTCGTGGAGATGCCGCGCTCGCGGGATCGCGGGCTCTGCTGCGGAGCCGGCGGCGGGCGCATGTTCATGGAAGAGCATGTTTCGGAAGGCGGCAAGCGGATCAACGCCGAGCGCGCGGACGAGGCGCTGGCGACGGGAGCCAAGACGATCGCTGTGGCCTGCCCGTTCTGCATGACGATGATGGCGGACAGCATCAAGTCGCGCGAAAGCGATGTTGAGGTGCTGGACGTGGCGGAGGTGGTGGCGGGGCGGATGGTGGTGCAGTAGCGCGTCCGGCCGCGGAAAGTGAAACGGGGCGGTGCGCTGTTCGTCGCGCACCACCCCGTTTTGTTTCTTCAATCACAGCCAGCTTAGGGCGTTCGGATCTCCGCCGTGTTCCGGTTGTAGTCGCCGAGCAGGTGCTCGGTGAAGTACTCCATCAGCGCCCGGTTGAAGTACTGCTGCATCGGACCGTACCCGTGGGGCTGGCCCGGGAGCAGCATGAAGTCGAACCGCTTATTGGCCTTGATCAGCGCATCGGCCATGCGGATGGTGCCGCCCGGGTGGACGTTGTTGTCCATGTCGCCGGTCGCCAGGAGGATCCGGCCCTTCAGGTTCGGTGCAAGATCAATGTTGGTCGGCACGCGGATCTGGTAGCGCAGCGAATCGTCGACGAATCCTGTGTCGGCCGGCGTCGCGGGTCCGGCAATCCGACCCTGATTTGCCGCTGCGCCGTTGGCACCGCCATTCGCCGCGCCGTTGGCCGCTCCGCCGGCTCCACCGCCCCGCCCACCGCGGCCGCCGCCACCAGCACCACCAGCCGCCACGTTGCCACGCCCGCCGCCTGCGGTTGAGGCCACGATCGTCCGGAGCCCGTGATACTGCTCGCTCCAGTTCTGGTTGTAGATGTTGTTGTCGTGGTTCCCCGAGCTCGACACGCCGACCTTGAAGAAGTCGTTGTACGGCGGCGTCATCATCGCGGCCGCAGTCAGGAACCCGCCACCGGAGTGGCCGAAGATGCCGACGCGGTCGATATCAATCCACTTGTACTTCGCCGCGAGCTGCTCGATGCCGGCCTTCTTATCGGCGATCGCGTAGTCCCGCATGTTGTAGTAGCTGAAGCTCTGGTACGCGTTGGACCGCAGCGGGTTGCCGCCGCGGTTACCGAGTTGGATGACGATGAAGCCCAGCTGCGCGAGCTGCTGGGGCACGCCACCCTGCGCAAAGGGAATGTTGACGCCTTCCGTCTGCGGTCCGGGATACACGTGCGCGATGATCGGATACTTCTTCGTCGAGTCGAAGTCGAACGGCTTCCACATGTTGCCGTAGATGTCCGTCGTGCCGTCCGCGGCCTTCACCAGGAACTGTTCCGGCGGCTTCCAGCCGAGCGCCTTGAGGCCGGAGATGTCCGCCTCCTCGAGGTCCATCACTGGCTTGCCGAGCGCGTCGCGCACAACCGCCTTGGGGTGCATCTCGATGCGCGACGACACGTTGACGACGAACTTCTTGCTCGGACTCAGCGTGGTTGTGTGGTTGGCATTCCCCGGATCGAGGAGCGCGAAGCCCGTGCCATCGCCGTTCACGCGATAGGTGTGCCGGTAGTAGACGTTCTCGCCCGGCTCGCGCCCAACGCCTGAAACGAAAACGACACCGGCGATCGTATCAATCTCCGTGATCTGGTCGGCGCGCCAAGCACCTTCCGTCAACGGTTTCTTGTAGCTGCCGTTGTGGTCGTAGAGGTAGTAGTGGCCCCAGCCGGTCTTTTCCGACCACCAGATCATGTCGCCACCGGTTTTCACGTAGCGGACCTGCGTGCCTTCTAGGTTCGCGTTCTCCACCGACTCGCTGATCAACGACTTGATCGCACCGGTGGCCAGCGTCACTTCAATCAGCTCGAGATTGCGCTGAGGCCGATCACGCCGCACCAGGCGCATTTTGTCCGACCCCGTCGGCCAGTGGATGTTGAAGAGCCGCTGGTCGCGCCACTTCTTGACGTTCACGGGCTTCACCGTCGCGTCGCCCTTCGTCCAGGCATACAGCTCCGCCTGCGCCACCTCGGCTTCACCCGGCATCGCATACGAATACGATGACAGCGTCGGGCGTGGATTGGAGAGCACGTTGACGAGGAACAGCTCCTTCACCTTTCGCGAGTCGTTGCGCTGGATAAAGAAGGCGCGAGAGTCTGGGCTCCAGGTGATGTTCGGCCGCACTCGCGGGTCGCGATTCTGGGCGCCGCCGCGTCCGCCGCCTCCCTGCTGAGTGGAGTCCTGCGCCTGAGTGGTGTCCCGGAAGCCGAAGCTGCGGTTGCGCTCGCCGTCAGTGGAAATCTTCACCGTGTCGGTCGAGCCCTTGTTCACCAGGTAGAGGTTGTGATCACGGGCGAAGACAAACATCGAACTGTCGGGGGAAAAGTTCCGGAAGTCTGGTCCCGCGCCTCCGGGCCCGCCGCGCCCGCCACCACCACCGCCACGGCCGCCCTGACCCTCTTCGCGCTCTTCGTCCGAGACGACTGAATCCGCCGGAACGGGCCGGCCGAGTTTGGTGAGCGTCTCGGTGGTCATGTTCCATTCGTAGCGCGATGCCAGCGTGCCCGTGTCATGATTGAAGCGGAAGCGCTTGTGATCCTTCACCCAAACGATGTTGGTGAAGGGAAGGGCATTGGCGTCGTACGGCTTCTTGTGCAGCGTCGCAAGCTGAGCCGCGAGCTTGGCGTGATCGAAGAGCGGCTTCTTCACCTTGAGTGCTGGCACCGCGAGCATGAAGCGGGTGCCGTCCCTGTCCTTCCAGTTGTACCACATGGAATCGGACTTGCCGATCCAGCGCGCGGCCAGGTTGGTGGTGTAGTTGATCCGGTTCAGGCTTTGTGTGCCGAACTTGTTGGCGAGGTCCCAGTTGGCCTTGACCACCGCTTCGCGCGGCTGTTGCGCCGCGAGCGAGAGGGGGACGAGCGCCGCAATCGCAAGGGCAAAGCGGCCGAGGGAGGAGGCGCGGACGTGCGACATCAGAAGCTCCTGGTGGTTCCTGAGGGGGGCCGAGAGATGCTGCAAGATGTGAAGGGCGCGCCCGGGGCGCGAGGGTAGAACGAGGGCAACGCGGCCGTACCGCGGGCGGTGTTACCGCTTTCCCAGCCTGGTATGGATCACCAGAACGCCGCAGGCGCCTACCGCCGTGCGATAGCGCCCGGGACTCTCCGAGGCGCCGCGGTAATACTCGATCGCTTCGATGTCGGCCGGCTCGATCGAGTTGACGTCGAATCGGTCGCCGCGACGGGTCATGTGATGTCCATCAACGAACACGTCAGCAAAACAGGGGGTGCATTTCTGTTCAATGGCCCCCCCGGGGCCGTATGTGATCGCGGGCTTGCAAATGCGACTGCTCGCAATGAACTCGCCGCGTTTGCCACCTGAATTGTTCCAGACCCGAACACCCGGCACTGCCCCGAATACCGTCGCCAGCCTGCGCCCTTCCTGGGTGGCCAAGAAGTCACGAGTCATGAACACGCCAAGTCCTAGTTTTCGATTTGCCTCAAACTCCGGGAGTGGTCGCGGGCCTGCCGCAATCACCACTTCGTTGAGAACGGTCACCCGCGCGAGTACCATGCGGCGGTTGACCACCTCGTTCGCGCGCACACTGAGCATGGCATCGAGCGGGCCATAGCCGGGACGCCTCACCATCACGCGGTGCTCCCCAATGGGCACATCGCGCAGCAAGAATGCGCCGGAAGAATCGCTACGTGCCGAACGCGCCGCATCCGGAAGAATCACTTCGGCGTCTATCACGACTGCACGCCCACTGTCGCTGACCACGACGCCGGCAACGGTCCCGGTGGGCGCCGCGCGCCGATCAAGCGTGAGTCGCACCACCTCAGCCGGCTTCTCAGGGGCCAGCGCGATGGCAACGGGTGTGGCCTTGAGGGAGTCGGCGCTGGCGCGAAGCACCAGCCCCACACCCACCGGCGCGCCGCAGACGAGGAAGTTTCCAGCGGCGTCGGTCGCCGCGGAAGCCGATCGCAACACACGCGTTGCGGGGTCGGTCCACTCCAGTGTGAGTGCCGTCCCGGCCGGCGGCGCGGAGTCGTCGAGCGTTGCCACCGAGCCCGAGACAATGCCGGGAATGCCGCGCCCGGCGTATGCCGCACCGCACATCGCGTCCACAACCTGACGAACTGAAGGCACGCGGTAGCGCACCACCTCTTTGCCGTCCGTCACGGTGAGATCTCGCTGGTCGGCGGTGCCGATTGAATCGAGCCCAGGCGTTCGAATCTCCAGCGCGTACTCGCCAGGCAACACGTTGGTCAATGCGAATCGCCCATCCGCATCCGTCTCGGTACTCAGCGCCGTGCCCTGGAGTGAAAGCTGCGCGCCGCCAATGCCTCGCCCCGATGCGGAATCACGCACCTCGCCGCGCACAGTCACGGGCGGCTTGGCAAACAAGGTGTCGCCGCGGCTCATCGCGAGTGCCAACTCACCGCCTGTCACGCGAACGCCGGTGGTGACCACGCGTGTTGAGGCACCATCGGTACGTGCCGCACGAGGTCCAGCTGCCCCGCTACGAATCTCGCGAATCGGCATGCGGATCTCCCAGCGCGAAATTGCCCAGGTTCCGTTGCTGAACCGGGCAAAATCCATGCTTCCCCGGGCGCCGTCGACGAGATCCGGGGACTCACGGTACACGTACCGGAACTCCATGCCGCGTAATTCCGACGATGCGCGATCAACGAATACCGTTCCGCGAATTTCGGGAAGGTTTCGCCGATCGTCGGTCGGCTCAAACACGACGCCGATTGTGGCCTGGTCGCGTCCGTTCGCCAGCCGGAAACAGTGGTCATCGATGAAGGTCGTCGACGCCAGCATGTCGAGTCCGGGCGCGCGGTACGACGTGGAGTCCGCACCTGCCGTGATGTATCCGAATGCATGAAGGCTGCTCGGCGGGGGCGCTGCCCACGGTTGCGGAGGGCCATCGGTTCGCACGCTGGTTCGCTGTCGCAACACCCGCCAGCCTGCCTCGTCGAGCAGTCGGTCAAAGTCGAGACTTGCCGTCACGACGCTTCGTTGCGTGCCGGAGAGCTCTGTGGCGCTGATGGCCGCCCGTACCTGTTCCCAGATCGTTGCAACGGCTTCCGCGGCGGGCCCGGTCGCCGCGCGTCCGCAGGCATTCCGCCCACCGACCCGTACCGTGTCCAGGCGCGCGGGAAGCGCGCTCAGGCGAATCGCCTGCGCCACCTCGCGCCCGATCTCGAGGGTCAGCGGCGCTGAGAACTCCGGCCGGAAGCCAATGCGCAGCGTGCGTACGCGGTAGGTGCTCGCCGCTGCGCCAGCGAGCAGATAGTGACCTCGCGCGTCCGTGAGGGCACGCGCGACGACTCCGGTGTCACCGGACACCAGTTGTACAAGGACGCCGGGAACAGGCACGCCACCCGCATCGGTGACGACGCCACGCACGCTTTGCGCGGCGACGCCGAGTGGCATCGCGAGTGCGATCAGGGCAAGGAGGGAGGGGTGTCGGCGCACGGGCGAAGGGACTCCTGCTCGACACCCTATGACTGTTTTGCACGCCGCGCAAGGCGGAACGGCGCCCGGGAACTCCGGAACCTCAGCTGGAGTAATACGCGGCGTTTTCGTCGATGTAGCCTTGGGTGAGGTCGCAGCCGAACGCGGTGGCCGCGCCGTCACCTACGCCCAGCGCAATCGCGATCGTCACCACCTCATCGCTGAGTGCTTCGCGCACTACGGCGTCGTCAAATGCGCCGCGAACGCCTGCCTTCACCACCTGATGTCCGTTGATCCATGCGTCGGTTCGCGTCCGGTCGATCGTGACGTCAAAACACTTGCCCACGGCCATCAGCAATCGCCCCACATTCGGGTCGGCCCCGGCGACCATCGTCTTCACCAGTGGGGAGTTCACCACCGATTTCGCCACCACCCGCGCCTCAGTGTGCGACTTTGCGCCTCGCACCTCGACTTTGATCAGGTGCTTGGCTCCCTCGCCGTCGCGTGCAATCGTTTCCGCCATGCGAATGCACGCCGCCGTGAGCGTGGTCTCAAAGAGCGCGCCGTCAACAGCCCCCGCCAGGCCGCTGGCCAAAATCGCGCACGTATCCGACGTGCTCGTGTCGGTGTCCACGGAGAGCATGTTGAACGACACATCAGCCGCACGGCGCAACATCGCGTCGAGTTGCGCGGCCGTGAACGCCGCATCCGTGAAGATGTAGACCAGCATCGTGGCCATGTTCGGCTCGATCATGCCGGCACCCTTGGCAATCACCGTGATCGTCGCCGCGCCGGCGCGCACCGAGATCACCTTGGGGTGCGAGTCGGTCGTCATGATGCCGAGCGCACCGGGCATGGGGTCGGCGCCGAGTTCCGCAGTCATCCCCTTAAGCCCCAATTCGATCTTCTCAATCGGAAGCGGCACGCCGATGACGCCAGTTGAACTGACCAACACTTTGTCCGCGCTGGTTCCGACTTCCGCCGCGCCGGCCATGGCCATGCGGCGGGCGTTTTGCAGTCCTGCGTCACCCGTCGCGACGTTGCTCACCTTGCTGTTCACCACAATTGCCCGCAGCACACCGCCGCGGATTGTCTCGCGGCCAAGGATGATGGGCGCACCCGGGAACTGGTTCCGCGTGAAAATGGCTGCCGCCGCGCAGTCGGCATCGGCGACAAAGAGCGCAAGATCGCGCGCTTCCGGCTTGAGTCCGACGTTACGGCTCGCGCAGCGAAAACCGCGCGGCAACACGGGGGGATGGTCGAAGTGCATCGCGAACGGAGAGTGGATCCAGCCAGCGCTCAGCGCAAAACGCGCCGCGACCGAATTCTATCGCACGGGGCGGCGCGTGACGCCTGGCGGCGCCGTGTTGATGATCATCCGCCCCTGATCCTCCGTCCGGACAGCCGTCTTTGCGCCACACTGATCGCAGAATGCCACGAACGGCGGAAACGCCGGTAACAGCAGTCGGGTCCCGCAGCAGGGACAGTGAAGCGTCATGCCTTCGGCGTCCGAAAACGCGTCCGACCCAAGCGTGCCGGCAGTCATAGCTGTCGGCGTTACGGGCGTTACGGGCGGCACGGGGCGTGGCGGCGCAGCGGGAGGCGGCCCGAGCGCGGCAATCTGTTCGGGCGTGAGCGGGGGCAACGACATCGGCTTGCCCGGAATGGCCGCCATCGCCTGTGTTGAGCGCAGCTGCGGCGCGTGGGCCGGCGTCGTGGGGGTGCTTGGCTTGAGCGGTAGCACCGGAGCAGACGCCGAGAGCAGCGCTGCGGCGGGTGCACCGGCGGCCATCGCGTCCGCGCCACCCGTCAACTTCGGCATCAGCGTCTTGAAGAGAAACTGGCGTTCGATCGGCGACATGGTCGCCATTTGCTGCGCCGTTACGAGTCCCTTGGCGAGCGCTTCCTTCACCAGACCCGGTGGCACCAGGTCGGCCTGGATCGCCATGGACGCACGCATCCGGCCGGAATTCTGTGGATCAAGATCCTTCTTGATCGTCTTTCCCACCCGGCGTGTGACGAGCCACGCCATGGCCACAAGGAAGACCGCCGCGCCAGCGAAGGCGAGGAAGTTCGGGTCCTTGCTGGCGGCCGCCTGAATCACGGCGCGCTTCGGCTGACCTGATGGATCGTGATCACCTGCGCGATTGCTCCATCGTGGTGGGGGACCCGCATCCTCGATGAAACCTGCAAACCACGTGCCATGCAGGATTCGATGAAAGCCGGAAGAGCCGTGCGACCCGGATCGGCGATGAACGCGACGCCGCGGTCGGTCAACGAAGCGGCGAGCGCGTCCGCCACCAATGCGGCGTACGGACGCTCGTAGAGTACGTCGGAAGCCACCACACGGTCAAATCGGCCGATGTCGTGCGGCCAGGCGCGCCAATCCACCAGCCGCGTGTCCGGATCAACGCCGCAATTGGCCCGCACATTGCGCCGGGTGAAGAGGAGTGCGTCGACGTAATAGTCGGTCGCCAGCACGGAAATGCCGCACCTGGCGGCTGCGAGGCTGACGAGACCGATGCCGCAGCCCAATTCGAGCATGCGGGTGCCCGGCGGCACCAGTTCGGGCAGGGCCCGAGCAAGCGCAATCGACGACGGCCATACCTCTGCCCAGTAGGGCAGGCGTTCGTCGCGGTCGAACTCGGTTTCGCTGATGAGGTCCTCGGCGCTCCTCGGGCGCACGAGATGCGCCGGGCCACCGGCGAGGTCCACGTCGGTCGTCGCCGTAAGGAATCGGTCGTCGAGCGCGACGAGTTCCAGCGGAATCACAGCTGGGGCGGCGCTCATGAGCCGAACCCCACCGAATAGGCCGCGTCACCGCCGAGCGGAATGGCGCGCAGCATCTCCCCGGCGCGCATTTCGATGGTCCCTCGCGGCACGATCAACAGGGCGTTGGCGCGCGCCATCGACGACAGCACGCCCGAGCTCTGCGGCCCTGTCAGGCGGGCGCCGAGCCGGCCTCCTTCGTGCCGGGTGACCACGACCCGGAGAAAGTGGGTCAGCTCCGGCGACAACGTGACCGTGTCCTCGAGCGTGACGGCAACAGTCGTGCGATGCAAGAAACTGTGTCCGCGCATTTTGCGAATCGCCGGGCGCGCAAAGAGCTCGAAGGTCACCATCGTAGAGACGGGATTCCCTGGGAGCCCGATCCACGCCGTGCTGCCCAGCGAGCCGAATCCCACCGGCGCGCCGGGACGCATGCGCACCCGCCAGAAGTCGAGCGTTGCGCCGAGATCCGCGAGCACTTCACGCACATAGTCGAATTCGCCGACGGAGATCCCGCCGGACGTGATGACGAGGTCGGCGCCCGGGGGTGCAATCGCGCGCGAGAGATGTTCGCGCAGCGACTCGCGCGTATCCGAGGCAATCCCGAGATCCACCGGCTCGCCGCCGGCATCGCGCACCAGCTCGGCCAGCGTGACGCCGTTGGAGGAGACGATCTTGCGGCCGGCTGCCACCTCCGCGAATCGATCGGGCGGCACCAGCTCGTCGCCGGACGTGAGAATGGCCACGCGCGGAACGCGCACAACTTCCACCTGCAGGGCGCCGACCGCCGCGAGCACGCCGAGTTGCGCGGCGCCGAGCGTGACGCCGGCGCTGAGCGCCTCGCCACCGGCGGCGATGTCTTCGCCGCGTGGACGCACATTCTTTGCAGCATCGCGGTTCGCGCGGACCTCTACCGAGTCGCGCCCGCCGTCCGTGTCCTCCACGCGGATGACCGTGTCGGCGCCCTGAGGTACCGGTGCGCCGGTCATGATTCGTGTCGCGGTTCCGGCGGTCACGGGCTGCGAGGGAAACTGTCCAGCCGCAACGGTCTCAAGTACGCGCAGTCGTACCGGCATCCCAGCGACGTCTGCGGCTCGCACGGCATAGCCGTCCATCGCCGAGTTGTCCCAGGGCGGGAGCGCCACGGGCGACTTCACCGCGCTGGCAAGCACGCGTCCGCGGGCCGCCGCCAGCGGAAGCAGCTCCGTGCCGAGGGGTCGCACGCCCGCGACCACACGCGCGACAGCATCCTCCACGTCGAGCAAGTGTTTCTTTGGCGCGCCGTCGGCGTTCACGATCGGCTCACGCGAGTCACCGGCGCCGTGGGAGCGGGCGCGACGCGAGGGCCACCAGAATCGCGTCCTGCACGCGATCCACGTCGCGGTTGGGAACGGAATAGTTGTTGCAGAGCAGGCTGACGAGGAGCAGCTGGCCGTCGGCGGTCGTCACGTAGCCCGAAAGTGTGCGCGCCTTGTCCACCGTGCCGGTCTTGGCGTGGACATTGCCTTGCGCAGGGGTCCCGCGCATGCGCGAGGCCAGCGAGCCGTCCACGCCGGCGATCGGCAAGGATGCGTACCAAGTGTCGAACGTGGGAGCCCTGCGCATCGTATCCAGCACGCGAATGAGCAATCGTGGAGTCACGAAGTCATGCCGCGACATTCCGCTGCCGTCGCGCACCGCAAAGTCCGTGGAGTCGATTCCCCACGCCATTAACTGACGCTCCATCACGCGCCGCGCGCTGTCGGCCCGGCCAACTCCGGCTCGCTCCCGTGCGACGGTCTTGAACAGGATCTCGGCGACCTGGTTCTGCGACGGCTTCATCATGCGCGTCAGCATCGCCGGGAGCGGGGGCGACTGCATCGCAAACAGGGTGCTGAAGGCGTCGCGTCCGGCGACCCGCGCGGTGTCGGCGGCGCCGGCCATCGAAATCCCGCGCTCACCCATCGCGGCACGTAGCGCATCGAAAAAGGCGCCGCGAGGATCGGCGATCGCTTCCGTGACGGTCGCTGTGTCAGTCGGCGTGCGGCGGCGGTGTACTCGCCGGAACCCCTCGTTCACGAAGAGATCCTGCACACAGGCCCCGTAGTCTTCCGTGAGGTCGTCGAGTTCCCAACCGAACCCGCAGGGCTGGCCGGGGAAGGGCGTCGCGCCGCGAACCATGCCGCCGGCGATGTGCCGAATGCCGCGCGCAGCGAGCGAGTCGGCCATCGCACGAAACGCGTTCCGGTGGTCACCGGCCCAGAAGTGATCGGCAAATGTCGGGTCGCCGCTCGGTACAATCACCAGGTCGCCTGACAGCACGCCCGCGTTGACCGGTCCCGTCGCCGCGAAGGTCGTCACGAATCGATAGTCCGCACCGAGCTGCGTGAGTGCCGTTGCGCCGGTGAGCAACTTCTGGTTCGACGCCGGCATGAAGAGCTTGCCGGCGTTGTGGGAGTAGAGCGTGTCGCCAGAGGCGGCATTTACGATCATCACGCCCCAGTGCGCGTTCCGAAACGCTGGCGCGAGCACCAGCGAATCCACATACCGCGTGAACTGGCCGCGGGACAGCGCTGGCGCAGGAGCAGGTCCGCCTGCGGAACCTGATGCGCCGGCGCACCCGATCGTCGCCACCAGGGTCATCCCTACCGCGCGCGGGAGGCGCATCATTGGCGCCGACGGGCCGCGATCAGGGCGGCCCGCCCGAGATCTTCTGGAGT
>JARIET010000025.1 GCA_031127185.1 Gemmatimonadota bacterium
AGGCCCCCCAGCTGCCCGGGTTGTTCACGAGGAGCATTCCCGCCACGGTGAGGCCGCGGAAGGCGTCGAGCGAGAGCATCCGCGTTCGAGTCGGCTTCGCTGGCGCGCCACCGAAGGCGGGGTCCAGCACGGGGGACGTGCGGGTCGCCGTGGCGACCTGGGGAGCGGACATTCGCGGAATCTACCGCCATTAACGAAAGACGGCCGCCGGATCGCTCCGGCGGCCGTCTTGTCGAGTCGATCTCGCGCGCTAGAAGCTCAGCTTTCCAAACAGGAACAGCAGCGCCAACAGGGTGCACACCGCGATGAACAGCGATCCGACGAACAGGCGCTTGAAGATCCAGTGGTCATAGCGCAGGTGCATGTAGAACATCACGACGATGTAGAACTTGACCACCGACATCGCGAGCAGCGTCGGCGGGAAGAGCTTGGAGTGCTGGAAGGGCGTGTAGTACACCCAGACTTCAACGATCGTGATCAACGTGAGCCAGAAGGCCACCCACTTGTACTGCTTCCAGGTGGGGTGCTCCTTGTGATCGGCCGTGTGCCCGTGGGCAGCGGAGTGGTCGCTCATAGGATGGTTATTGGATGAGGTAGATGAGCGTGAAGATCGCGATCCAGACGACGTCGACGAAGTGCCAGTAGAGGGCGCAGATGTCCACGAGCAGGACATCGTTCTTGCCTTTCAGCCCGCGCTTCATGTCAATCGCGAAGAGCGTCAACAGCCAGAGCACACCAACCGCCACGTGCGTACCGTGGAAACCGGTGAGCGTGAAAAACGATGAGCCGAAGAGGTTGGTCTTGATCGTCAACCCTTCGTGCACGAACGACGTGAACTCGTACGACTGGTAGCCAAGGAAGGCGGCGCCCATCAGGGCGGTCGCCATCAGCCAGAATTTTGACGACGCGAGGCAACGATCCCACCAGCCGGCGCCGGCGGGCATCGCCTGACCCTTGGTCTAAACGGCGGCGAGGGCGAGCACCATCGCCAGCGATGACATGAGGAGCACAAAGGTGGACTGCGACGTGACGGGGATGTCGAGGATGGGCTTCATCACGTCGGCCGCGGCGCAGCCCTTGGCGGCCACGGCGGCCGCCGAGTCACCGACAACGTTCGAGACTTTGCAGCCCCACTCGTGCGGCCAGGGCCCGACCTTGGAGCGGCCCTTGTAGACGAGGTAGGTGGAGATAAGTGACGCGAACAGCATGCACTCCGACCCGATCAGCGCCCAGATCGCGATCTTGCGATTCTCGAGGCCCGTGCTCGTGTAGTGTGTGTGTTCCCCGTGTCCGCCCGCGGCGGGTTCCGGGTGTTCCATGGATGCTACGGCGGTGGCCACTGTGATGGTCTCCGGTTATTCGAGAGGGCTGGTGAGCCAGCCGTAGAGTGTGCCGATGAAGAGCGACCCGCTGACGATCATCGCGCCGATGGCGAACGGCATGCTGATCGCGTGGACGAACACGAGCCCGCCCACCATCATCACCATGAAGAGTGCCGCGAAGAGGGGCTTGATGGTCGGGAACGGCATCGGAATGCCGAGTTCCTTCGCCGTCTTGTACTCCGTCTCCTCGTGCATCGGGACGGCGTGCGAGTCGGTGATGGTCATCGCGTCGGGCCCCGAGTGCGCCAGGTCGGCCGTCATCTCCGGGTGCTTCAAATCCCAGAGGGGATAGCGCGACGTTACCACGGGCAGTTGCGCGAAGTTGTAGTCCGGCGGCGGCGACGGAATGGACCACTCGAGCGTGCCTGCACCCCATGCGTCATTGGGCGCCTTCTCACCGCTCGAACGGCTCTTGAAGAAGTTGTACATGAAGACCAGCGCGCCGGCGAACTGGAAGATCACGCCGATCGTGGACCACCAGTTGAAGTTCTCCCAGCCCTGCCCGATGTCGTAGGTATAAATGCGGCGGGGCATGCCGAGCATTCCGCTGTAGTGCATCGGGAAGAACGTCATGTTCATCCCGATGAAGAAGAGCCAGAAGTGGAGATTGCCCAGTTTCTCGCTCAGATAGCGGCCGGTCATCTTCGGGAAGTAGAAGTAGATGCCGCCCATGATGCCCATGATGGAGCCGCCAAACAGCACGTAATGGAAGTGCGCGACGATGAAATACGTGTCGGTCTGCTGCAGGTCCGTGGGGGGCGACGAGTGCATCACGCCCGAGATGCCGCCGATGGTGAAGAGTGCCACCAGGGCAATGGCGAACTTCATCGCGACGGTGAACCTGATCTGTCCGCCCCACATCGTGGCGATCCAGTTGAAGATCTTCACGCCGGTCGGGATGCCGATGAGCATCGTCGCCATGGAGAAGATCGTGTCCGCCGTCGCGCCCATGCCCACCGCGAACATATGGTGGGCCCAGACACCGAAGCCGAGGAAGCCGATCATGATGCCCGAGTACACCATCACGTTGTAGCCGAAGAGCGGCTTCTTCGAGAAGGTGGGCAGGATCTCCGACGCAAGGCCGAAGGCCGGCAGGATCAGGATGTACACCTCAGGGTGTCCGAAAACCCAGAACAGGTGCTGCCAGAGGAGCGGGTCGGCGCCGGCGGCAATCTCATAGAACTGCGTGCCGAAGAACCGGTCGAACTGAAGGAAGAAGAGCGCGACCGTGATGGCCGGGAATGCGAGCACGAGCAGGAACTGCACCACGAACGACATCCACGTGAAGATCGGCATGCGCATCAGGGACATTCCCGGCGCGCGCATGTTGATGATCGTCGTGATGAAGTTGAACGCCGCCGCGAGTGAGCTGACGCCGAGGATCTGGAGGCCCAGCACCCAGAAGTCGATATTGAGGCCGCCGGAGAACTGCATCGTGGTGAGCGGCGCGTAGCCGAACCAGCCGCCATCGGGTGCGACCTTGAAGAAGATCGGCACCGTCATGAAAAGGCCGCCGAACAGGTACACCCAGTAGCTGAAGGCGTTGAGTCGCGGGAAGGCGACGTCGCGCGCGCCAATCTGCAGCGGAATCAGGTAGTTGAAGAAGGCGGCGGAGAGCGGCATGATGACGAGGAAGACCATCGTCGTGCCGTGCATCGTGAAGAGCTGGTTGAACATCTCCGCCGACACGACCTGTCCGTTCGGTCCCATCAGCTGGGCGCGCATGATGGCGGCTTCGATGCCGCCAACCAGGAAGAAGAACAGCGCGGTCCAGAGATACAGGGTGCCGATACGCTTGTGGTCGACAGTTGCGAGCCAGCTCCAAAGGCCCGTGGCCTCACCCGTCGCGTAGGCGGCGGCGTGGGCTGGGGCGGGGGCTGCGGTGGTAGCCATATAAGTGGGAGTCTCCGGCCGTTACTTGAGAGAGAGCAGGTAGGCGACGATGTCGGCGATCTCTGCATCAGAGAGACCAGCGGTCACGTTCGCCTTCATCATCGGACTGTACTCGCCCTGCCCGAAGACATTCATGATCGCGCCTGGCTTCATGCTGGGCGCATTCTTGATCCACCGCGCGAGGTTCTGCGGCGTGGTGGGGAAGAGCCCGCCAGCGAAGGTGTGCCGCGTGCCGACGTGGGTCAGGTTCGGGCCCTTGGCCACATCGTCGGACACCAGCGCCTGCTCGCCCTTGATCACGTGGCAGGTAAGGCAGGGCGCCTTGCCGAGGTTGGCCATGTTGGTGATCAGGTCGTGCCCGCGCTTGGCATCACCCTGCGCGAGGAGTCCGTCGTTGAACTGGATGCTCGCCGGGATTGGCGTCCGCGGCACCGTGTGCGCTGGCATCTTCTCCGCCGGGAACACGTACCCGCTGGCGACCGGCGCCGGGGCCGGGATCGGCAGCACGGCGGCTCGTTGTGGCGTGCGCCGCGCGGCGCTGTCCGCTGCGGCCTGTGCGGCAAGCGCCACCGGCGAGCCCGCCGCCGCGCCCTTCTGCGCGTTCACCCAGCTGTCGAAGTTCTCCGGCGTCGTGGTGTACACGCGGAAGCGCATGTTCGCGTGCGAGGCGCCGCAGTACTCGGTGCAGAACCCGTTGAACACGCCTTCAGTCAGCTTGGCGTCGGGTGTGTACCACATGTGGTTCGTCTTGTTGCTGATCAGGTCGCGTTTGCCAGCCAGCTGCGGGGTCCAGAACGAGTGGATGACGTCCACCGTCCGGAGCGTGAAGTTCACCGTCTTGCCGGCCGGCAGGTACAGCTCGTTGGCCGTCACGACGCCGAGTTCCGGGTAGCGGAACTCCCACCACCACTGGTGCCCGTAGACCTCGACCTGCAGGGCACCGGCGGGCGCCGGCGCCTGCGTCTTGAAGATCGTCTTGACCGTCGGCACCGCGATCGGGATCAGGATCAGCACCGGGATCAACGTCCACACGATTTCGAGCGTGTGGTTGCCGTGGATCTGCTTCGGCATCGGCGCGCCGGGCTTGGCCCGGAACTTGAAGATCGTGACGATCAGCAGCACTTCGACGAAGACGAAAACCAGCGTCCCCATGAAGAGGATCCGGTCCCACAACGCGATGATGTCGGTGTTGACTTCGCTGTTGTGGAGGAAGGTGGAGTTGGGCAGATCCTTCTGCGCTCCACAGGCAGCGAGCGCCAGCGCGGCGACCGCGATGACGAACGCGGAAGCGAGCCGGCGGTGAGGCGATCGGTTCATTACGGGGTCCTGTCCGTGGGGATGACGGGAGGGGAGGGGCTGGCCGCGCGGCAGCGAAAATCCGCGCGACAAATAACCCGGAAAAACTACGGCCCGGGAGCCACTCTATGGAAGGGCTTTGGCAGAATTTCTCGCCGAAGCCGGTTATGCGGCTTCAGTCGGGCGCGATCTCGATAGCCACCGCGTGCTGCTCCTTCACCTTGTTGACGTTCAATTCGATTGCCGTGCGGATCTGGGCTAATCCTTCCCGCATCACGCGGATCTTGGCCTGATCGCCACCACCACCTCGCGAGGACATCAGGATGAAGTTCGCCACCTGGTCCGCGATGAGGCCGAATTGCCCCTTCAGCTGGCCCTGAAGCGGCACGGCAATCCGCTTGATCTGCTGTGGGACGACGCCGAGGGGCTTGTTGGCCTTCACCTCCACGGCCCCACGCTCAATCATCGCGTTCATCTTGCTCAATGTCAGAAGCGCCTCTTCCAGCGTCTTCATCTTCTGTGTGCCCGCGCCATCCAGCTTGGATGCAGCCATCAGGAAGTTCCTCCCGTCATCGCGGCCGGGTTGAGGGCGCTGTCGAGCTCAGCCCGCTGCATCCAACCGCGTTCCAGCACCAGTTCGTACACGCCCCGCCCCGACTGCAGCGCGGCCATCGCCACCTCAGCGCATTTCTCGTATCCCAGGATGGGCACGAGCGCCGTGACGATCCCGATCGAATGTTCCACCAGATGGCGCATTCGGTCGGGGTTTGGGGTGATTCCCTCGATGCAACGTTCCCTGAGCACCACGCAGGCGTTGCGCATCGACTGGATGTTACGGAGAAGCCGAAAGGCGATTACCGGTTCAAACACGTTGAGCTGAAGCTGGCCCGCCTCGGCGGCCATTGTCACCGTCACGTCGCCGCCGATCACGTCGAAGCAGACCTGGTTCACCACTTCGGGGATGACGGGATTCACCTTGCCGGGCATGATGCTCGAGCCGGGCTGCATCGGCGGCAGGTTGATTTCGCCAAAGCCGGTACGGGGACCGCTCGAAAGCAGCCGCAGATCGTTGCAGATCTTGGACAGCTTTACGGCGCAGCGCTTGAGCACGCCCGAAAGCTGAACGAAGGAGCCGGTGTCGGCCGTGGCTTCAATCAGGTCCGGTGCCGTGATCAACTCCAGGCCACTGACCTCGCTGAGCAGGGTGCAGACCAGTTCTGCGTAGCCTGCCGGCGCGGTGATGCGCGTGCCGATGGCTGTGGCGCCCATATTCGTCTCGCGAATGAGCGCCTGCGCCTCCGTCAGCCGATCCACATCCTCGGCAAGCGTGTGGCCGAACGCCGCGAACTCCTGGCCCAGCGTCATCGGGACCGCGTCCTGCAGTTGGGTGCGGCCCATCTTGAGATGGGGCGCGAACTCGTCGCCCTTCTTGAGGAACGCCCCGACCAGGTCGGTCATCGCCAGCTTGAGCGCGACGATCGCGTGGTGCAGCGCGAGCTTCACCGCCGTCGGATAGACGTCGTTGGTGCTTTGCGAGAGGTTGACGTGTTCGTTTGGATGCACCTGGGCATAACTGCCGCGCGGCTGGCCGAGGATCTCGAGCGCGCGATTGGCGATCACCTCGTTGGCATTCATGTTGCTTGAGGTGCCCGCGCCGCCCTGGATCATGTCCACGCGGAAATGCTCGTGGTGACGGCCCTGCTGGATCTCGCGCGCGGCGCGGACGATGGCGTGTGCCGTCTCGGGCTCGAGCAAGCCGAGCTGCAGGTTGGCCCGGGCGGCCGCCTCCTTCACCTGCGCAAGCGCAATGACCAGCTCTGGGAACTGGCAGAGCAGAACGCCGGTGATGGGGAAGTTCTCCATCGCCCGAAGGGTCTGGATGCCGTAGAGCGCCGCGTCTGGCACATCGCGCTCCCCAAGAAAGTCGTGTTCCGTTCGCGTTGGTCCGCCAAATCCAAGCGAGCGGCCAGCGCCGGCAAGCATGGCGTCGGCCCCGCGGAGGCGGTCGGCAATTGCGCGGCCGGCGCGCGCCACCAGCGCCGCATGCAAGGCCGGCTGGTCCTTGAGCACGGATGCCAACGCGTCGTTGCGGAAGCGCATCAGGCGCGTGGGCCTCGTGGCGCGGGCGGACGACCCGTGCGTTCCGCCCTCGAGCACGACGCTCTCGCCAAGGACGCTGCCCCTGCCAAACGTGGCAAGGCGAATCGAGACGCCCGTCTGCGAATGATCAGTGCGCTCGATGGCCACGTTGCCATCGAGAATCACGGCGAAAAACGCCCGTTCGGCCCCTTCCTGAAAGACGAACTCGTCGGTGCCGAGCGTCAGCTCCTCGCCGGCCTTGGCCAGGTGCCAGAGGAGGGTGTCCGGGAGGCCGTTGAAGAAGGCAACGCCGCGGAGCAGTTCAGCCGGTCCATTCGAGGGCATGGCTGGAAGTTAGACCGGGGTCCACCATACGGGGTAGCGAAACGGGCCAAGTCGCGGCTCCCGCGCGATTACGTTGCCTTACCGTGCCGTCGCTCGCCGATACGCTCTTTCTCACTGACGCTCAGCTTCGGTCGTCGACGCTCGATCTTGCGGTAACTCCGTTTCCGCCGCGACTCCGGCCGCGAGCCAGACTCGGTGTGCTCGACATCACCGAGTTCTACGGCGACACCACGGGCGGCGTGCGGACCTACCTCCGCGAAAAGGCGGTGTACGTGGAGGCGCATCCGGAGGTACGTCAGACTCTGGTGCTTCCCGGCGCGGCGGACGCGATCACGAGTTCAGGTGGTGTGCGCATCTACCGGTTGCGCGGCCCGCTGGTGCCGACGCAGGAGCAGTACCGGTTCATGCTCGCGACCCGATCGGACCGGCGCATCATGAAACACGAGCAGCCCGATGTGATCGAGGTGGGCAGCCCGGGATTCGTGCCGTGGATTGTGCGGCTGGCCGCGCGCGGGCTGGACATTCCAGTCGTGGCGTTCTACCACAGCCACTTCCCGCGGCTCTTCTCACCGTGGCCGGAACGCGCCGGGGTTTTTCGGCGCAGCGCGCACAACCTGGCCTGGCGCTATGCGCGGCTGATTGACAGGCACTTTGCGCACACGATCGTGTGTTCGCGGTTCGTGGGCGACGATCTCAGGCGCGCGGGCATTGATCGCGTCTCGCAGGTGCCGCTCGGTGTGGACCTGGAGCGCTACAGTCCCGCGCTCCGGGCTCAGCGCGACGAGGTGCGTCGCAGCCACGGGCTTCCGAGCGGGCCTATCGCCGGATTCGTGGGCCGCTTTGGCAAGGAAAAGGAGCTGGACGTGCTGGTGGCGGCATGGCCGCAGGTCCACCGAAAGACCGGCGCGATGCTGGTGCTGGTCGGCGATGGCCCCCAGCGGGCCGCGCTCGAGGCCCAGGCGGGCGGCGCGAGTTGGCTGCGGTTCCTCCCGTTCATGCGCGACCGCGACGCGCTGGCGAGCCTGCTGGCCGCATTCGACATCGTCGTGGCCCCGGGCTCGAGTGAAACGTTCGGACTGGCGCCGCTCGAGGCGATCGCCTGCGGTACGCCGGTACTTTCGGCCGACCGGGGCGGTATGTCAGAGCAGATCGAGGCGGCCGGCGCGGGAGAGCGGTTCCTGTCGGGGAACCCGGGTTCACTGGCCGAGTCGGCGATTCGGCTTCTGGAGTCGGACCTCGCCACGCACAGCCGGCTCGGCCGGGCGCACGCGGAAGCCAACAATGACTGGAAGTCGGTGTTCGACCGGATCTTCGCGGTTTACACATCGGTCGCTGCTGAGGCGGGCCGGTAGTCATGCAGGGTGACGCCGGCCGTGCGCTAGCCGCATGGCGGATATTCTTGTATAGTCATATTTGAATATTCCAAAACACTCCTTCTGAGGACGCCGCATGCCTGTGAGTTCTGTCGCGCGAGGGCATTGGGTGTTTGGTGTCGTCGCCGTAGCCGCGGTCGCAGCGGCGTGTGCCGAGCCGCGTGAGGGGACGCCGACGCTTGCAGCGTTCGATGAAGCGGCGTGGGCGCCGCCGCGGGAAGCCGACATTCCCGCCGACTCCCTGGGCGCGAGCATCAAACGTGGCCTGTACCTGCTGCGCTTCACCCCCGAGAGCCTGCCCGCCTACGCTCCGGGCGGAATGCGCTGTACAAGCTGCCATCAGGAAGACGGTCTCAAGGCCACTGCCGCGCCGCTGACCGGCTCGCACAGCCGATTTCCCAAGTACATGCCGCGGAGCGGCGCTGTGGTCACGCTCGCGGACCGCGTCAACTATTGCATCACCCGATCGCTGGCCGGCAGCGTGCTGCCCGTGGGAAGCCGGGAGATGACGGACATCCTGGCCTACTTCGCCTTCATCTCGCGCGACGTGCCGGTGGGCGCAAAGATGGCGGGCGCCAACGGGCTGATCGCAATGAAAGACACGCTGGTGGGCGACGCGGCCCGTGGAAAGGCCAAGTATGAGACGACCTGCGTGGTGTGCCACCAGGTGGATGGTGCGGGCAACGGCGCGATCCCCCCGCTCTGGGGTCCGCGCTCGTACTCGATCGGCGCCTCGATGTCGCGCGAGGAGCGGGCCGCGAGTTTCATCTCGCACAACATGCCCCAGACCGCGCCGGGAACGCTGACGGCGCAGGAATCGTTCGATCTCGCTGCATACGTCAATTCGCAGCCGCGCCCCGATTCCCCCGGCAAGGAGAATGACTGGCCCATGGGTGGGGCGCCCAAGGATGTGCCGTACGCGACGAAGGGGCACGAGCCGTATCGGGCTCCAGCGACGCTGGTGCCGCGCGCGCGTCCGGCCGACGCGATCGTGCCGAATCCGCGCTCCGCGCGCGGCGACAAGGGAACGAAATAGCAGTCCGCAGGTCCGCACCGTTCGCGCCATGGCGCACCAGCCTGCGCGAAGTCACTTCAGGAGAACCCGATGGCACACCCGGCAGCACAAAGCCCCACAATGACCGCAGCTCCGGGCGCCGGGCTGCCGCCATGGGCGCGATACGGCATCATCTTCGGCTTTGTGAGTGCGGCGTCGATCGCGCTCTGGGCCCCGATCGGCGTCTCCGGCACGTATCCGCGGATGATCGGCGCGATACTCGGCGAGCTTACTCCCGACTACGCGGCGGCCAACCCGTATCTCGTGAGAATGGGCTCGGTGCTGAAGCCCGAGACGTTCCTGCTGATCGGTTTGCTCATCGGCGGGTTCATCGCGTCGCGGTTTGGTCGCGCGCGCCTGGTGGCACGCCGACTCGAGATGGTGCACCCGGGGGAGAAGACGGACTTCGCCCGCTATCGTGATGCGTTCCTTGGCGGCTTCCTGATCATCGTTGGCGCGCGCATCGCCGGCGGCTGCACCAGCGGGCACATCATTTCCGGAATGACACAGCTCTCGGTGAGTGCATTCATTTTCGCAGCCGGCGTCTTCGCCTCCGGCATCGCGACGGCGAAACTGCTGCAGAAGGGAGGGAAGTAGCCATGGATCGCATGACTGCTCTTTTTGTCGGCGTCGCCATGGGCGCGCTGATCCAGCGTGTACAGGCATCCAACCCCGGCATGATTGCGCGCAACCTGCGTCTGGAGAACCTCAGCGTCATCAAGTTCATGGCCACGACCATCGCCGTGGGGGCGATGCTGGTCTATGTGATGTCGCTCGTGATGCCGATGCACTTTGACGTAAAGCCCACCTATGTCGTCGGCGTGCTGGTCGGCGGCCTGGTGTTCGGCGTGGGTTTTGCCCTGAGCGGGTATTGCCCCGGGACCTGCGTCGTGGGCGCAGGCGAGGGGCGCAAGGACGCGGTGTTTGCATTCGTCGGTGGCGTGGTCGGTGCACTCGCCTTCACGCTTGCCTTCACTGCGGTCATCGCGCCGCTCAATGCGCTGGCGGATTTCGGCAAGATCACGCTGGCCGACATGCTGGGCCTTCCCGCTGTGGCCGTTGCCTTGGCGCTTGGCGTCGTGTTTCTGGCGGTCGTGAAGTGGCTGCCGACCAATCCCGGCCGACCGGCGCTCGGCGAAGAGTCGTGAGGCCGCGCCAGGCGGTACGCCCGCGTCGCGAGCCGAGCCGGGCTTTGTACGAGGCAATCGCCCGGCATTTTCGGGTGCTGGGCGAGCCGGCGCGTCTCGATCTCCTGCATGTGCTCTCCGAGGGATCGCAGTCGGCGTCGGCTCTTCTCGCGCGCACGGGGATGTCACAGGCCGGCCTCTCCAAGCACATGTCGGCGCTCTGCGCCGCGGGGTTTGCCCGTCGCTGGCGCGAAGGGGCGTATGTTCACTACGCACTCGCGGATGACCGCGTGCTCGCGCTCTGTGAGCTGATGTGCGACCGGCTGGAATCGGCGGCGGCGAGCAGCTTTGAGATCGTGGCGGCGCGCTAGGTTCCGCGCATGCCCAGCATCCTCGTCACGATCCACGACGTGGCTCCGCCCCTGATGCCGCGGGTGGAGCGGCTCTGGGACATCTGCGCGAGGCGCAGCGTGGTGCCGGGCTTGCTGGTTGTTCCCGATTGGCATGGTGCCTGGCCTATTGAGCGCGACGCGCGCTGCGTGGACTGGGTGCGCGCGCGCGCTGCGGACGGCGCCGAACTCTTCCTGCACGGCGAGCGCCACGATGAAGTGGGCTCGTCGCGCGGCCCTAAGGACACGCTGCGCGCGCTTGGGCGCACCAACCGCGAAGGCGAGTTCCTCACCCTGACGTACGACGCGGCGCGCGGGAGGATTGATCGCGGATTGGCGCGGATGCGCGCGCTGGGCCTCGAACCCGTGGGATTTGTGCCTCCGGCGTGGCTCGCTCGCCCCGACACCCACCGCGCGGTGCGCGACGCCGGTCTCTCCGTGAGTGAGGACGACGGGACGATCTACGCCTTTCGTGCCGGGCGCACGATCGCGTCTCCCGTCGTGCGATGGAGTTCGCGCGGTGCGCTACGGGCGTATGCGTCACTTCTGCAGGCGAAGCTGCGATGGGTGTTACAGCAGGGGCACAGCGTGGTGCGCATTGCGTTGCACCCGGCCGACCTCGATCATCCCGCGACCGCGGCTTCCGTGGAGCGCACGCTCGATCTCTGGATTGGGGCGTATGGGCCAAGCGGTTACGCCGGCCTTTGATCGCGATGCTCGGCGTGGCGCTCGCGCCCGCCGCCAGTAGATTCGGTCAGCGCAGGAACGCCCAAGGAGACTCGATGCAATCTGACACGACGAACGGCCCCTCACGCCGCGATTTTCTCGAAAAGAGCGCGATGCTCGCGGCGCTTGGCTTCGCGCCGCGCGCGATCAGCTTTGAGGAGTGGGAGGCGGAGCGCGAACGATCGCGTGTGGCCACGCCGGCGAACTTCCGGGGCCGCCCCTGTGTTGTGGGATCGGGGAACGGGTTTCACACCGATCGCCCGTCGGGTATTAAGATCGCCTACGACAAGATCGTGAAGGGCGAAGACACCCTTGATGCGATCATCGCGGGCGTCAACACGCAGGAGCTTGACCCCGACGACACGTCGGTGGGTTACGGTGGCCTCCCGAATTCCGAGGGTGTCGTGCAGCTCGATGCCAGCTGCATGCACGGCCCCAGCAAACGCGCAGGCGCCGTGGGCGCACTCGAAGGCATTGCCACTCCGTCGCTCGTGGCCAGGGCGGTGATGGAGTACACCGACCACATCTTCCTCGTGGGGCGCGATGCCAAGCGCTTCGCACTCGCGATGGGCTTCACGGAGCAGGACCTCCTCACGCCGCGTACGCGCGCTGCGTTTGAGCGATGGAAAGCCGATCCTCGCGCCTACTCCCCGTGGGTCAAGCCGCCGCCGGGGAAGTTGCCCCCAGTCCGGGGCGGCTTTGACGACGAGGACTACTTCGCTGAGCGGGGGATCGAGTGGACGCACGGCACGATCAACATGAATGCGGTGAATGCCGCGGGCGATCTCAGTTCCTGCACCACAACGAGTGGCATGGCGTGGAAGGTCCCGGGTCGCGTGGGTGACTCGCCGGTGATAGGCGCGGGCGAGTACACGGACAACACGGTTGGCGCCGCGGGATCCACGGGCCGGGGCGAGTCGAATATCATGGTTTGCGGATCATTCCTTGCCGTGGAATACATGCGGCAGGGCCTCTCGCCCGAAGCAGCGCTGATGAAGGTCTGCGAGCGAGTGATCGAGCACACGGAAGCGCGGCTGCTCGACGAGCGCGGTCGGCCGCGCTTCGACCTCCAGTTCTACGCGCTGGCCAAGGACGGTCGTTACGCCGGCGTGACGGCGTACGAAGGCGCGAACTTCGCCGTATGCGATGAAAAGGGGCCGCGGCACGAAGCATGTGCCTACCTCTTCAAGCGCTCGGAGCGGCCGCGGTAGTGGGGAGCATGTTTCACCCGGCTGGCTGGTTGTGAGCACCCGCGACGACCGGGAATATCAGGAGATGCGCCGCCGCGTTCGCAACGCCGCACTCTTGCTCGTCGCGCTGTTCCTGACCGGTATTGTCGGCTACAAGCTCGTCGGTGGGCCCGAGCACACGTGGCTGGACGCGCTGTATATGGCGACAATCACGCTGACGACCACCGGACTACGCGACGTCATTCCCACGAATACGCCGCCTGCCGAGGCGTTCACCATCGTGTATCTGATTTTCGGCGCAACGGCCGCGCTGTACACGCTCTCGACCATCACGGCGTTCATTGTTGAGGGTGACCTGACCAAAGGGTTTCGGAGGCGCAGGATGCAAACAACGATCGACAAGCTGCAGGATCACTATGTGGTGTGCGGGGCCGGGCAGACCGGGACGGCGGTGCTGCGCGAGCTGGTGAACACGCAGCGGCCGTGCGTGGTGATCGAGCACAACCACTCGCATATCGCGAATGCCGAACGGGATTTCGCCGGCGTACCCATCCTCCACGGCGACTGCTCGGACGACGAAACGCTGGCCCGGGCCGGTGTGGCGCGCGCTGCAGGGATCGTGATCTGCACGGACGACGACAAGGTCGCGCTGGTGACCACGGTTCTCGCCCGCCAGCTGAACGCCCGGATTCGCGTTGTCGCACGCGCCACCACCGAGCGCGCGGCATCGCGCCTTCGCCAGGCTGGCGCAGACGGCGTCGTGGCTCCGGCGCAGATCGGCGGCATGCGACTGGCCAGCGAACTGGTGCGCCCCAGCGTGGTGAGCTTCCTGGACCAGATGCTGCGCGACACGAACCGCAACCTGCGGATCGAGGAGGTGGCGGTGATGGCCGGCAGCGCCTTCGTGGGCAAGCCCGTGTCATCGCTCCAGTTGCACGAATACGGAAGCGGGCTGCTGTTGCTCGCGCTGCGGCATGCCTCGGGGGATTACGTCTTCAACCCGGCGGCCGAGACAGCAGTGACCGCTGGTTCGCGCCTCATCGTGATGGGCGATCCGCCGTCGGTGGCGCGGCTGGGCAGAGAGGCTGCGCCGAACGCGGCCTGACGCAGATCATTTTGGCGGCGGTGCTTCGCGCCGTGGCGCGCGGTCCATTTCCATCAACTGCGCGGTGGTGCGCGCCAGCAAGGTGTCCAATCCGCCAATGGCGCCGTGGGTCGCGATGCTGCCGGTCTGCCAGGACCGGAGCGCGTAGGCGCGATGGGCCGTCAGGTCGCGCAGCGTCAGTTGCCACCGAACACTGTCCCTGCCGACCGGGAATACGGACAGCGAGGCGAACACCTCCGCATTCAACCCCTGCGCCAGGTCGTCCACGGTCCGTGTCTTCTCCAGCAATGCACTCACGCTGTCGGGCGGCACAACCAGGAATCGCTTTGATGCGCTGATCGCGCGGCGAACGGAATCGGCCAGTGCTATGGCGACGGGACGCGCCGCCTCGAGTGAGCGGCTTATTCTCGGTTCAGTGACGACGACGCGGCGCGCGGGCCCAAGGGTCGTCGCGCGCTTGGCGAACATCGTGGCGTCCAGTGCGTTGACGCGAGCCGTCGCCGCGATCCGGGCCTGCTCAATGGCACGGAACACCGAGTCCAATTCAGGTGTGAGGCCGACCAGATGCTGCGGTTGCGTACCTCCGCTGCTCTCGACGTAGACGCGGGTTCCGCCTCGCGGTGGCGCGCCTCGTCCGTCAGGCGGCGGAATGTTGCCGCGCCGGCCACCACCGTCGAAGTCCCGGCCACGAGTGTCCGCCGACTGCTGCACGCGAGCGAGAGAGTCGAATACGGCGCGCTGAATCTCATTGCGGATGGAATCGGCCATCAGCTTCAGCGCCTCGCTGGTCAGCGCGGCCGCTGGCGGCGCGTTTGGCACCTTCGCGCGCGCCGCTGAGGTCGAGTCCGTGGCGCGCCGCGCGGCGGCCTGCCGCGCAATGCTCGCTTCCACCGCTTTCGCAATCATCAACGACTCGGCGCGCGTCAGCAACGGCCCCGCGGGTGACACGGTCACGGTGTCGCGCGGAGTTGTCGGGGCTTCCGCGGTCTGCTGCCGGGCCTGTTGCCAGACCGCGATCGCGCTGAGTACCACCGCCGCCGCTCCCACCAGCACCCACGGTCGCCGCGACTGACTCGGAGTGCCGAACTCGCCCGACGACGTCGTCAGCGCATCAAGTTCGTGCAGGAGCTCGGTCGCGGTTTGCCATCGCGCCTCTGGACGCTTTTCCAGGCAGCGCATGATGATCGCCGAAAGCCCTGGCGGCACGTCGCGCCGAACCTTGTTGATGGGTTCCGGTGTCCGCGTCAGCTGAGCCGCCATTGTTTCCTGCGGCGAGTTGCCGGCGAACGGCATTTCTCCCGTCAGCAGCTCGTATGCGAGCAGGCCAACCGCGTACAGATCCAACCGATGGTCGGCGGCGGGATCGCCCGCGAGCTGTTCGGGCGCCATGTAGGCCGGCGTGCCAATCGCCATTCCGCTGGTGGTCATCCCCACAGCGGGCATCGACGCCGAAATCGCCTTGGCAACCCCAAAGTCGGTCACGACCGCATGCTTGCCGGAGAGGAGCACGTTGCCGGGCTTGATGTCGCGGTGGATCACGCCGCGGGCGTGAGCATAGCCCAGTGCGTCCACCACATCGTGCATGATTCCGGCAACTTCTTTCGCGGTGAAGCGGCGCTTGGCCTGCAGGGCGTGCTTCAGCGACTCGCCCTCAATGAAGGGCATTGTGTAATACAGAATCTCGCCGTGCTCGCCGGCGGCGTAGAGCGGCACCACGTGTGGGTGCTGCAACTGCGCCGCGAGCTGCACCTCACGGCGGAACCGCTCACGATTCACACCGGCCGCGAGCTCCGGCGGGAGCACCTTGATGACGACCTGGCGCCCGAGCGCCCGCTCGGTGGCCAGGAAGACCCGACTCATGCCGCCCCCGAGCAACTCACGCTCGAGGTCGTACCCGGCCGCAAAGGAAGCGCGGATTTCGTCGGTCGTTTGGGCGTGATCGTTCATGGTCATCAGTTAGACACCCTGAGCAGGCCGAATGTGAACCCGCAGGCCCAACTTCGATCCGGGCGGCGCCTCAACGTTGATGGCGTACCGCCCGTTCTGCGACGATCTACGGTGCCTGAAACGCACCGCTGGCGCGCGCCACTCCCGCGGCCGCATCGGTCAGGTGCCGGGCAGCCTGCGCGATTTCGCGAGTGACGGCATGCTGTTCGGCGCTCGACGCGGCCACCTGCTGCATGGCGCGGGCGAACTCCTGCGTCAGGGCTTCCATCTGGCCCACGCGTTGGCGAATGTCGCCCGCTAGGGCGCTGCCCGCGCCGGCCGATTCCGCCACCGAGTTCGTCAGGCGCTCCGTCTCGCCTACGGCTTGGTCCACCTGCTGCAGCGATCTGCGGCCGTGCGTGGTGGCATCGTGAACGGTGCCAAGCGCTGCCAGCGTGCGCGAACTCGCGCTCCGCGCGTCGCCAACCCGGGCTTGCACGCCCGCCATGAGCGTTGCCGTTCGCTCGGCGGCGTCGGCTGCGGAGGCGGCCAGGCGACGGACCTCGTTCGCGACGACCGCAAATCCCTCGCCGTGCTCACCGGCCCTGGCGGCCTCCATCGCCGCATTCAGCGCCAGCAGCTTGGATTGCCGCGCGATCTGCTGCACAAGCGTGACAAACTCGCGTACTTCCTCCAGTGCCTTGGCAAGCGACTCCGTGGCCGCGACACTCTCGCGAAGGTCGGAGGCGAGCGCACCGAGCTGCCCCACGCTGGCGTCGAGCCGCGCGTGGCTGTCAGTGGTGAGGGTCCGCACGCGGGCGTTCCGCTCCAGTTCGTTCTGTGCCAGCGACGTCACCTGCCGGGCAAGGTCGTCAAGGTGCGACGCGTCGCCACTGAGCTGGGCAATGTTGCGCACCATCTCGGTGGCCTGCGCCGACAAGGCGGACGCCGTGCCGGCCGCCGCCGTACTGGCGCCGGCGGCCTGTTCCGTGCGGCGAGTGATCTCGGTGGCCAGACGCGATGCGTCGGCGGTGGTGTCGTGGAGGAGGGCGGTGCGTGTGCGGAGCTCCGCCGTCATCGCGGCCATGGCTCGCGCGAGGCGGCCGACCTGCCCACCCTCGTCCAGGTTCGAGGCCCGACGGGTCAGGTCGCCCATGGCGACGGCTTCCGCCACGTCGGCGAGGCCCTGCAGCTGAGCGCCAATCCGGGGTGAGATCCAGAAGCGGATCGCCAGGGCCGTGGCCAGCACCATCAAGGCAAGGGCCAGAAGAGCAAGGAATGTGAGCTCACCGCGGCCCATCAGGCGCGCAAGGAGGTCCTGGTTGATCCAGATGAGCGCCAGCGTGGCGGCTCCCGAGATCGCGGCAATGATGGAGGTCGCCCGGTCGATTCCGTGCGCGCGCGCGGGGGGGCGTGCAGGCACAGGCGCGGCCGTGGCCCCAAGCATCGCGCTTGTTCGGGCTGTTCGGTCGGCTAAATTCTCTCGCAGCGGCTGACTCATCCTGACCCTGGAAAATCCCGTTTGGCCCGAGGGGCGTCCTTGGGGCATCTGAGCCCTGGTCGCCCCTTTCTCGTACTTATGACCCCACCGAACCGCCCCAGCGCACCCGGCGCCACCGACGAACCGCTCGCCTACGATCCGGCGCGAGTCGAACGAACCTGGCGCACGCGCTGGGCCGAGCGCAAATCCAACGAGCCCGACATCACATCCGGCTCGAAGCCGTTCTACGCCCTGATGATGTTCCCCTATCCGTCGGCCGAGGGGCTGCATGTGGGCAACCTCTTCGCCTTCACCGGGAACGATATCTTCGCCCGCTACCAGCGGCTACGTGGACTGACGGTATTCGAGCCGATCGGCTTCGACGCGTTTGGCATCCACTCGGAGAATTACGCCCTCAAGGTGGGGATGCACCCGGGTGAGCTGATCCCGCGAAATGTCGCGAACTTCACCGAGCAGCTCACGCGCGCAGGGCTGATGATCGACTGGTCCCGCACCGTCGATACCACGGCGCCGGACTACTACAAGTGGACGCAGTGGGTCTTTCTGCAGCTCTTCAAGCGCGG
>JARIET010000026.1 GCA_031127185.1 Gemmatimonadota bacterium
CCCGTCATCAGCGCGTGCGCAGGCACGTCGCGGGTCACGACGGCTCCGGCACCGATGAAGGCGTAAGGGCCGAGTGTGACGCCACAGACGATCGTGGCGTTGGCGCCAATTGTCGCGCCGCGCCCGACGAGCGTCTTCTTGTACTCGTGTTTGCGCGATACGGCGCTGCGCGGGTTCACGACATTGGTGAACACCATTGACGGCCCACAAAACACATCGTCCTCGAGCTGCACGCCTTCGTAAACCGAGACGTTGTTCTGGATCTTCACGTTGTTTCCGATCTTCGTTCCGCCCATGACCACGACGTTCTGTCCGAGCGAGCAATCGTTGCCAATGACAGCGCCGGGCATCACGTGGCAGAAATGCCAGACTTTGGTCCCGGACCCGATCACGGCACCCTCGTCCACATAGGCGCTTTCGTGAATGAACGGCGGCGTGCTGGTCATGCGAGCTCCTTCTGCCACTCCTGGATGGACTTCACGCCAAGGCGGTTCGCGGTCATCGCCTCGATGGCGTCGCAGGCCGCGCCCGCCGCTGACAGCGTCGTGGTGTAAGGCACTTTGCGCGCGATCGCTGCCTGACGCAACGTGTCGTCATCACGGAATGCGCGCATGCCGAGGGGGGTGTTGATGAGCAGTTGGACCGCGTCGTTCTTGATGAGATCGATACCGTTCGGCCGGGCCACGCTCACCTTGTGAACCACGTCGCTCGGCACGCCACGTTCCCGAAGGTACCGCGCCGTTCCTTCCGTGGCGACCAGCTTGAACTTGAGGTCATGGAACCGCCTGGCGATCGGGAACAGCGTCGGCTTGTCGTGATCATTCACCGTCATGAAGACAGTCCCCGCCAGCGGGAGTCCATTGCCGGCAGCCAACTGTGCTTTGGCGAACGCCTCGCCGAACGTGTCGGAGACACCCATCACTTCTCCGGTCGAGCGCATCTCCGGTCCGAGGATAGGGTCGAATTCGCGGAACTTGGCAAACGGGAACACCGCTTCCTTGACGGCAACGTACGGGGCGATGATCTCCTTGGTATAGCCCATGGTGGCGAGCGACTCGCCAAGCATCGCGCGCGCCGCGAGTGAGGCCAGTGGCACACCAATCGTCTTGGACACGAAGGGCACGGTGCGGCTCGCGCGCGGGTTGACCTCGATCACGTAGACCTGTCCGTCCTTCACTGCATATTGGACGTTGATCAACCCGACCACCTGCAGCGCGTTGGCAAAGGCCAGCGTGTGCTCGCGCATCACACGCTGAGCGTCGGCATCGATCAGGAACGGCGGCAGCGCGCAAGCGGAGTCGCCGGAATGGATGCCGGCCTGTTCGATGTGCTGCATCACTCCACCGATCACCACCTGACCCGACTGATCGCGAATCGCGTCCACGTCGGCTTCGATCGCGTCCTCGAGGAACGAGTCGACGAGCACCGGCCGGTCTTCCGACACACGCACGGCCCGCGTGAAGTACTCGCGCAGTGCGTCCTCGTCATACACGATTTCCATCGCCCGGCCGCCGAGCACATAACTCGGACGCACCAGCACCGGATACCCAATGCGGGTGGCCGCCTCCACCGCGCCCTCGACGCTGGTGGCCGTGCCGTTCGGCGGCTGCATGATGTTCAGCTCGCGGGCGATTTTCTCAAACCGGCGCCGGTCTTCAGCGATGTCGATGGAGTCCGGACTCGTTCCAAGGATCGTGACGCCGGCCGCCTCGAGGGGGCGCGTCAGCTTGAGCGGCGTCTGGCCCCCGAGTTGCACAATGACGCCCACGGGCTGCTCACGCTCGACGATCTCAAGCACATGCTCGAGCGTGAGAGGCTCGAAATAGAGCTTGTCGCTGGTGTCATAGTCCGTCGAGACGGTCTCGGGATTCGAGTTGACCATGATTGTCTCGTACCCGGCGTCGCGCAGCGCCATCGCGGCGCGCACACAGCAGTAGTCGAACTCCACGCCCTGCCCAATGCGGTTGGGTCCGCTCCCAAGGATGACGACCGACTTTCGGCCTGTCCTGGGTGCCTCCGACTCTTCGTCGTAGGTCGAATACAGGTAGGGCGTGTTCGACGGAAACTCACCCGCGCAGGTGTCCACCATCTTGTACACGGGGCGAATACCCATCGCCCAGCGACGCGCGCGCACTTGCTGTTCTGTTTCGCCGCGCAGCTTCGCCAACTGCACGTCGCCAAAGCCCATGCGCTTCATGGCTCGTAGCGCCTCGGCGTCCACTTCCGGCAACGCTGCGTATTCGCGTTCCGCGTCGAGCAGCTCGCGCATCTGCGCCAGGAACCAGGGGTCGATGGCCGTCCGCTCGAAGAGCTCGGCGTCCGACATCCCGAGGAGCATGGCCCGCTTCACCTGAAAAATACGTTCAGGGGTCGGCGTCCCCAGCGCCGCTTCCACCGCCTCGAGCGACTCGTCGGAAACTCGGTCGTCCTGATACCGGGCCGCGACATCCCAGCCCGTCCGACCGTTTTCCAGCGCTCGGAGCCCCTTCTGCAGTGCTTCCTTGAAGGTCCGCCCGATGGCCATCGACTCGCCCACCGACTTCATCTGGGTCGTGAGCGTCGGACTCGCACCCGGAAACTTCTCGAACGCAAAGCGCGGACACTTCACGACGACATAGTCGAGCACGGGCTCGAATGAGGCCGGTGTCGTCTTGGTGATGTCGTTCGGGATCTCGTCGAGGCGATACCCGACCGCGAGTTTGGCACTGATGCGTGCGATCGCGAAACCCGTCGCCTTGGACGCCAGCGCCGAGGAACGCGACACGCGCGGATTCATCTCAATCACGATCATCTCGCCGGTGGCGGGATTGATCGCGAACTGCACGTTGCATCCGCCGGCATCTACGCCGATCTCACGAATGATCTTGATCGCCGCGTCGCGCATCAGCTGGTACTCGCGATCGGTGAGCGTCATGGCCGGCGCCACGGTGATCGAATCGCCGGTGTGTACGCCCATGGGATCGAGATTCTCGATCGAACAGACGATGACGACGTTGTCCTCGCAGTCGCGCATCACTTCGAGTTCGAACTCTTTCCAGCCCAGCAACGAACGCTCGATCAGCACCTGCGAGATCGGTGACTCGGCGAGGCCGCGCTTGACGATGCCTTCGTATTCCTCGCGATTGTAGGCGATGCCGCCGCCAGACCCACCGAGCGTAAATGCCGGACGGATGATGGCCGGGAAACCCGTGAACGCCGCGATTTCGAGGGCCTCGTCCCAGCTGGTGGCGATCTTTCCCTCGGGGCAACTGAGGCCAATCTTCGTCATGGCCTCGCCAAAGAGCTTCCGGTCTTCGGCCACGGCAATCGCACGGGCGTTCGCCCCAATCAACTCCACCCCGTGCTTCTTGAGTACACCGGAGTTGTAGAGCTCCATCGCCACATTCAGCGCAGTCTGCCCCCCCATCGTAGCGAGCAATGCGTCGGGCTTGTCTTTTTCGATGATCCGCTCGACGAACTCGGCCGTCACCGGCTCGATGTACGTCTGGTGGGCAACCTCGGGATCGGTCATGATCGTCGCCGGATTCGAATTGACGAGGATCACCTCAAACCCTTCTTCGCGCAGCGACTTGGCCGCCTGCGTGCCGGAATAGTCAAACTCGGCGCCCTGGCCGATGACAATCGGGCCTGAGCCGATCAGGAGGATCCGGTGAATATCCGTGCGACGTGGCATCGTGGGCGAAACTTAACTACCGGGATGTACCCGGGATTCCCGCGGCCACGTCCCGAATGATGTCCACAATGGTCAGGCGCGGCACCCAGCCCGTGTCCTCACGAATCTTGAGGGAGCTCCCGGCAAGGTGAGGGAGGTCGACGGTCCGCAGCAGCTGCGTATCCGCGACGAATTCGACCTCGACTTCCAGCAAGTCGGCCACAAGCTTCGCGAGCTTTCCGATCTCGACCGCCGTGCCGCTGGCCACGTTGTAGACCTCGCCGGGCAGGCCCTCCTCAACGAGGGCCACATAGGCGCGGGCCACATCTTCCACGTGCAGAAAATCGCGCGCGACAGCGGTGTTGCCGATGGTGACGCGGTCGTTTCCGCTCTGCTTGGCCGAAAAGATCCGGTGCACCAGCCCCGGAATCACGAACTCCCTGGACTGGCCACGACCGGAGTGATTGAACGACCGCGTGCAGACGACCCGCACTCCTGAGCGGCGGAAGGCAGCGAGCGCGAAGGTCTCCTGCGCCGCCTTGCTGGCGGCGTACGGAGTCACCGGACGGCACTCGGCCTCTTCAATCAGCGGAAGCGCAGACAGGTCGTGGCGGCCATACTGCTCACCGCTCCCGACCATCAGCACTCTCGGATCCAGCGTGCCGGCCACCCGGCGCTCCTCGATCACGTCAAGCAGGCGAACCGCAATGCCCACGTTGGTGTCCAGTGCAAGCGCCGGATCACGGCCCGCGGCCGGCAAGAAGGCCATGCCAGCGAGGTGAAACACCGCATCGGGCGCCGCAGCGTCAACCGCCTCGCGCACTGCGTCGGCGTGCAAGAGGTCATCGCGACGCCACTGGACCTGGTCGTGGTCTTCGGGCGAGAGCACACCAGATCCCGGCGCTCCAACGAGCGAAGATCCCGTGACGTCCCAGTCGTGTCGGACGAGTTCGCGGCAGAGCCACTGGCCGACAAACCCGCCGGCGCCCGTTACCAGCGCCCGACGTCGCGCCATCTCAGTCCTTCGACCTCGCGGCGAGCAGCGCTGCGTGACGCGCGATGTCGGCGTCCACCATCATGCGCACGAGTCCACGGAAGTCGATCTTCGGCTCCCAGCCCAGGTCGCGCTGCGCCCGGCTAGGGTCCGCAACCAGCAGATCCACCTCGGCAGGTCGGACGAATTTCGCCGAATGGCGTACGTGTTTTGCATAGTCGAGGCCCTTGTACGAGAAGGCCTCTTCGCAGAGCTGGCGCACACTCCAGGTCTTGCCCGTACCCACCACGTAGTCGCCCGGCTCACGCTGCTGCAACATGCGCCACATGGCATCCACATAGTCGCCGGCAAATCCCCAATCGCGCCTGGCATCGAGGTTGCCGAGGTCGACGTGGTCCGCCATGCCCAGCGATATACGGGCAACGGCGTCGGTCACCTTGCGCGTCACAAATTCGAGGCCCCGCCGGGGACTCTCGTGATTGAACAGGATGCCACTCACGGCGTACAGGCCAAACGACTCACGGTAATTCACTGTGATCCAGTGGCCGTAGACCTTGGCCACTCCGTAGGGCGAGCGCGGATAGAAGGGCGTGGTTTCCTTCTGCGGCGTCTCGATGACCTTGCCGAACTGTTCGCTCGAGCTCGCCTGGTAGAACCGCGCCCTGGGTGCGGCCCGCTTCATCGCTTCGAGGATGCGGGTCACGCCAATGGCGGTAAACTCGCCCGTGAGTACCGGCTGAGTCCACGACGTGGCGACGAAACTCTGCGCCGCCAGGTTGTAGATCTCGTCGGGCGCCGTTTCGGCAATGGCGTCGACCAGCGATGTCTGGTCGAGCAGGTCTGCCGACACGAGTTCCACGCGGTCCACCAGGTGCGCAATGCGCTCATACGGCGTGGTGGAACTGCGCCGCACGATTCCCACGACGCGGTAGCCCTTCGCGAGGAGCAGCTCAGCGAGGTAGGAGCCGTCCTGGCCCGTGATTCCCGTGATCAGCGCGGTTGGCATGGATCCTCCATCATACGAAAAAGGGAGCCTCGCGGCTCCCTTTCTGTTGGTACGAAGAGCCGATCACTTCGCGGCAGCGAGCGCGGCAGCACCGCGCGGCGCGCGACGAATCTTGTTCGCGGCGAGACAGCGGGTGCAGACCTTGACCTTCGTGGTCTTGCCATCCACCAGGATGCGGGCCACCTGCAGGTTGGGCTTCCACGTGCGGCGGGTCTTGTTGTTGGCGTGCGACACGTTGTTTCCGTACGCGACGCCCTTGCCGCAGGTGTAGCACTTATGACGATCGATCGGCATGACTCAGTCCCCAACCAGTTCGATGCGCGCCATCTCGGCGGCGTCACCCTTGCGGTGGCCGGCCTTGATGATGCGGGTGTAGCCGCCCTTGCGCGTCGCGAACTTCGGGCCGACTTCCTGAAACAGCTTGTCGGCGGCGCCGCGCTTGTGGATATGCTTCACGGCGCCACGGCGGGCGTGCAGCGTGCCCTCCTTGGCCTTGGTGATCAGCTTCTCCACGAACGGGCGCAATTCCTTCGCCTTGGCTTCCGTCGTGATGATCGCGCCCTGCTCAATGAGCGACGTGGCGAGGTTGCGAAGCAGCGCGAGGCGCTGTTCGCTGGTGCGGCGCAGCGAGCGCCCGGCTTTACGGTGACGCATGGAGCCTATTCCTCAGCCGGATCATCCGGCGCGTTGGCGGCGGCACGGCTTGGCGGCGTGCCCCAGTCAGTGACGCGAATGCCGTCCTCGACTTCTTCGAACCGCATGCCAAAGTTGAGCCCTTCACGCTCGAGCAGGTCCGCGATCTCCTGGAGCGACTTCTTGCCGAAGTTCTTGACTTCGAGAATCTGCTGTTCCGTGAGACGAACGAGATCGCCCAGCGTGCGAACGCTGGAGTTCTTGAGCGAGTTGACCGAGCGAACGGACAGTTCGAGCGCGTCAATCGACATCGCCAGCAGGTTGGAGAGCCGCGCGGCGTTCGACGTGCCGTCGCCCACGGGCGCGGCGGTGTGGGTGCCGAAGCCCGCGAAGTACTGGAAGTGCGTCTGCGCGAGCGCGGCCGCGTAGCTCACGGCCTCTTCGGGCGTCACCGTGCCATTCGTCTCCACCGTCAGCACGAGCCGATCGTAGTCGGTGCGCTGACCAACGCGGGTCTCGCTGACCGAGAAGTTCACGCGACGGACCGGCGAGTAGAGCGAATCGACGCGAACGAGGTCCACCGGGAGGCTGCGGTCAGCCGGGTGCTGCTCGGCCTCGACGTAGCCGCGTCCCTTGTTCACGTAGAGTTCGACCGAGAGCTCACGGTCGTCCTGCAGCGTGAAGAGGTGGTGCTTGGGGTTGACGACGCGCACACCCTTCTGGTTCTCGACCGCGGCGGCCGTGACAGCGCCGGCGCCGTCCACGGCGATGCGGAGGATCGTCTCCTCGACATCATCATCCAGCTGGAGCGTCAGGGTCTTCAGGTTGCCGATGATCTGGTGGACGTCCTCGACCACGCCCTGAATCGTCTGGTGCTCGTGGAGTACGCCGTCGATCCGGAAGCCCCAGACTGCGGAGCCGCGGAGCGACGAGAGCAGCATGCGCCGCATGGCGTTGCCGAGCGTGTGGCCGAAGCCACGCTCCAGCGGTTGCAGGCGGAACTCGCCGATGTTCGGGTTGTCATCCCGCTTGGTTGCTTCAACGAGCGCCGGGCGAACGAGCCCGCGCAGATCAATTGCCTGTGCCATAGTTAGGAATCCTGTGTGTGGTCAGGCGTCGCTTGCGCGGCGCCTACGCCCTGCCCCGCCCCTGACGCGCGGCAGGCCCGTCGGAATGTCAGGGATCCGACCGTTACAGCCTGTTACTTGGAATACAACTCGACGACCAACTGCTCCTGCGCGGCGATCGGGATGGCGGCACGCGACGGACGCTCCAGCATCCGGCCGGTGAACGACTCCTTGTCGACGGCCAGCCAGGTCGGCGCAACACCACGCGACGAGTGCTCCAGCGACGACAGCACCGCCACGAGCCCACGCGACCCTTCCCGCATCCGGACCGCCTGTCCCGGCTCAACGACAAAGCTCGGCACATCCACCGCCTTGCCATTCACCTCGACGTGACGGTGACGGATCAGCTGACGCGCGGCGCGCCGGCTGGCCGCAAAGCCCATCCGGTACACCATGTTGTCCAGCCGGCTCTCGAGCGCAGCGAGGAGGTTGTGGCCGGTAATGCCCGGCAACGAGCTCACCTTTTCAAACGTGTTGCGGAACTGCTTTTCGGTCAGGCCATACGTGCGCTTGATCTTCTGCTTTTCGCGCAACTGCTTGGCGTATTCCGACACCTTGCGACGACGCGCCGTGTTCTGGCCGTGCTGGCCGGGCGCGTAAGGACGACGCTCCACGGGGCACTTCTCGGTGAAGCACTTGGTGCCCTTGAGGAACAGCTTGGTGCCCTCGCGGCGGCACTGGCGACAGGCGGGTCCGGTATACCGCATGGATCAAACCCTCCGACGCTTCGGGGGACGGCAGCCGTTGTGCGGAATCGGCGTGACGTCCTTGATGGACTTCACTACGAGACCGGCAGCGGCGAGCGCCTGAATCGCGCTCTCGCGGCCCGAACCCGGGCCCTGCACCTTCACATGAACCCGGCGCACACCGAGCGTGAGCGCCTCGCGCGCGCACTGCTCCGCGGCAACGGTTGCGGCGAACGGGGTGGACTTCTTGGAGCCCTTGAACCCCGCCTTGCCCGACGAACCCCACGAGACGGCGTTTCCGTGCGCGTCGGTGATGGTGATCGTCGTGTTGTTGAAAGTCGCGCTCACGTGGGCCACGCCCTCGGCCTCGATCACACGCTTGGTCTTCTTTCCGATAGCCATTACTTGGTCACCTTCTTCTTGCCTGCGATGGCGCGGCGCGGACCCTTCTTGGTGCGCGCGTTGGTGTGCGTACGCTGGCCGCGGACCGGAAGCCCCTTACGGTGGCGCGTGCCGCGGTAGGCGCCAATGTCCATCAGGCGCTTGATGTTCATCGCGATTTCGGTGCGGAGCGCACCTTCAACGCGATGATTCTTTTCGATTTCCTGGCGCAGCCGGTTGACGTCCGCGTCGGTCAGGTCCTTGATCCGCTGGTCGGGATTGACGCCGGCGTTTTCCAGGATGCGGCGGGCAACCACCCGCCCGATGCCGTAGATGTAGGTGAGTCCGATCTCGACGCGCTTTTCGCGCGGCAGGTCGACGCCTGAGATTCGTGCCATATGTGGATTAACCCTGCCGCTGCTTGTGCTTGGGATTGCGCTTGCAGATGATGCGAGTCACCCCACGGCGGGTGACAACCTTGCAGTGCTCGCAAATCGGCTTGACGCTCGTACGGACTTTCACTCGAAACTCCACCGGGAAGGGCCGCTCAGGGTGCTGCAGGCGGCCGAAACGCGTTGTCAGGCCCCGATTTGGGGCAAGACACTAAGGATACCTGGCGGTAGGCCTTGACACAAGCCCCCGGACCGACGTGTACCAAACTGCGTCAAGCGGGCAGGAGCGCCCTTTTGATGAGTTCGCAGGCCGCCGCCGGGTCCGGGGCAGCCGTCACTGCCCGGCCCACGACCACCCAGGTCGCACCAGCGACGACGACTTCTGCGGGTGTGGACACCCTGGCCTGGTCGTGTGTGGCGCCGCCCTCCATCCGCAACCCCGGCACAAGCGTGCCGAACGCCGGCCCATGGTTCCTGCGAATCTCTCCCGCTTCGGCGCCCGCGCAGACCACACCACGCGCCCCAGCCGCGGCTGCGACCAGCGCCATCCGGTACACCTGGGCCGACGCGGGTCCTGCAGGCAGTCCGGTGGCGGCCGCGTACGCGGCATCGTCGAATGAAGTCAAAACCGTGACGGCGAGAATGCCTGTGCGCGAGCCCGCGCCGTCGACCGCCGCCCGAACCATCGCGTCACCCCCAATGGCGTGAACGGTCAGCAAGTCCACGCCCAGCGTGGCCGCCGATGCCGCTGCGCCCTTCACCGTGTTTGGTATGTCGTGGAGTTTGAGGTCGAGAAAGACTCGCTTCGACGCAGCGCGCAGCCACTCGACGACGGCCGGCCCTTCCCGGGTAAACAATTGCAGGCCGACCTTGTAGAAATCGGCCGAGCCGCCGAGTTTCGCGACGAGCACCTTCGCGTCGGCCATCGTGGGCACGTCCAACGCGATGATCGGGATTGGACCGCCGCTCACGACGGCCACTCCAGCGTTCCAATGATCTCGGAAATGCGCGCCACGCCGTGCGTGGAACACCAACGACGGAGTCCATCGACGATGCGCTCCGGCTGGCGCGGGTCGGCCAGGGCTGCCGTCCCGATTCCGACGATCGAGGCACCAGCGAGGAGGTACTGCAGCGCGTCGTCCGCGGTCGTCACGCCGCCAAGTCCGAGGATCGGAAGCGACACCGCCTGCCGCACCCGATACGTGGCGAGGACGCCGACAGGCCGAAGGCCGGGTCCGCTGACCCCGCCGGTCCCGAATCCGAGCGCCGGGCGACGGGTGTCCGGATCAATCACCAGCCCGGGGATGGTGTTGACCACGCTAATGCCGTCAGCACCCGCGTCCGCAGCGCACTTGGCCGTGTCGCCGATGTTCGCCAGCGTGGGTGACAGCTTCACGAAGAGCGGGCGCTTGGTACGCGCGCGGGCCCGCGACACCAACGCAGTGAGTGCGTCGCGGTCAGCGCCAAACTCAAGGCCACCGGCCCGCGTGTTCGGACAGCTCACGTTGAGTTCAAAGGCCTGAAACCCCGGCGCGTCATCGAGCGTCTCCACGACCTGGGCGAAATCCTCCAGGATCCGACCGACCACATTCACCATCACGCGCGCGCGCTGCACGTTTGCCGCGAGCCAGGGCAACTCGTCGCGCTTGACGACATCCATCCCCGGATTCGCGAGACCCACCGCGTTGATCATCCCGTCGCCGAAATCGGCGACTCGGGGAGCCGGGGCACCGGGGCGCACCTCCACGCTCACGGCCTTCGTCACCAGGCCGCCGAGGCGGTCGAGGGCGACGACATTGGCGATCTCGCGCCCGTAGGCCGCCGTACCGGCGGCCAGCACGATGGGGTTCTGGAAGGTGATGCCCGCCGCGGTGGTGGCGAGCGATGGCGATGAGGGGTCGGTCACTTTCCCGTTGCGGATGAGCCGCCGGACACCCGGCGTTCCCATCGCGCAAGGTAATCGAGCACGCCGGTCGCGATGGCGTCGGCGAGTCGTGCCTGCCCTGCCGAACTGGCAATCCAATCCGCGTCCGACCGGTTTGTGCCGAAACCGATTTCCACGAGTACGGACGGCATGAACGCCTTCACCAGCACCATGAAACCCGCTTGCTTGACGCCACGGCTCGGACCCGGGTGCACGCCGCGCATCCGAGTCTGGATGGTCTGGGCCAGCTCACTCGACTCGCGCAAATACTCATTCTGCGCCATGTCGCTCAGCATCATGCCAAGCGGATCGTCACGCGGCACTTCGGCGTCGGTCTCGAATCGGACGACCTCGTTTTCAATTGCCGCCACGCGGCGATCATCGTCGGTCTTCGCTTCGGCCAGGAAGTAGGTCTCAAACCCGCGCGCGGCGGCCGGGTCACGCCATTTCGGGTTCGCGGCGTTGACGTGCACCGAAACAAAGAGCGTTCCGCCTTCGCGATTGGCGATCTTTCCCCGGTCCGCCAGCGCAATGAGCGTATCGCGCGTGCGCGTCATTACCACGTTGGTTCCGGCGTTCTCCAGGCGCGCCGCGACTTTGGTCGCCACTTGCAGCGCAATGTCTTTCTCGTAGATGCGCGCGCGCCGGGAGGTCATCCCGGTCATGCCGCGGTCGGGTCCACCGTGGCCGGCATCGATGACCACCGTGCGCTTTGCGGGGCGCGGCGACGGTTCACGAGGCCCCGCCACGGCCACCGGAGCACGGCGCGAGACGGCTGGTGGCGCCGCTTTCGCGCTCGGGCGCGACTGTGCCTCGCCCAGTGGTGCCGTGATCATCGCGGCAATCACCGCGGCAGCGCCCACGCGTCCGCGCCGAGCGCGGGTAATAGATGCGCCGCGCTGATTCACGATCGCACCTTCAACGCGCGTGCCATTTCGCGCTCGCCTTCCTTGCGCTTCAACGTCTCACGCTTGTCGTGCACTTTCTTCCCGCGCCCGAGCCCGAGCCGTATCTTGGCATGCGACCCCTTGAAGTAGAGTTCGAGCGCAATCAGCGTCAGTCCCTGCCGCTCGACGGCACCGATCAGCCGCTTAATCTCCCGCCCGCGCAGCAGCAGTTTTCGCGTCCGCACGGGGTCATGGTTGAACTGGTTGCCCTGCTCATAGGGCGGCACATGCATGTTGATGAGCCAGACCTCGCCGTCCTTCACAATGCCGTACGCGTCGTTGATCGTGGCCCGCCCGGCGCGAAGCGACTTCACTTCGGTACCCAGCAGCATCACACCGGCCTCCCACGTCTCCGTAATCTCATAATCGAACCGGGCGCGCTTGTTCCGCGCGATCTGGCGCACCTCGTTCTTCGATTTCGGAAGGGTGGTAGTTGGCTTCGACATGGCGGCAGTATCCCCCGACAACATGACGATTCGCGGCGCCCTTGGGTATCGGGTGCGCGTCGGTTAGTTTCCTCGTCCCTGCCGAAGTGGTGGAACTGGTAGACGCGCTGGCTTCAGGAGCCAGTGGGTGCAAGCCCGTGGGGGTTCGAGTCCCCCCTTCGGCATCTGGGCACGACAACTGCGAGTGTACGGTGAACGGTGTACGGTTTGACGGTCTCAATGACCCGACTGCTGTGCACCGTCTACCGTTAACCGTCTACCGTAGACCGTCAGCTCGCTGTTGTCGTTGACCCACTACTTGCCGCCCACGACCTCGCTCGGCGGCAGGTGCTCGGGAAGCTGGGCCGTTCCGTAGACCTCGCGCAGCACGGTGTTGCACTCCAGGGCATAGCCGGCGAACACTTCGATCGCCCGAGCCAGCGGCGAACCGGCGCTGCGTGTGCCGTCGGAAGCGAACGCCAGCAGCACGCGACCGAGTCGGTCGCTGGTACCGGCTGCGCCGCGGGCAAAGAACGCATCGCGATAGGCCTGCAGGCGGTCGGCGAACTGACGCTCAGCAAGAGGCCGCATGTCGGGCGCGACGCGTTCATCACGTGCAAATATTTCACGCAAGGCCGCGGCAACGTCTGAACTGGTCTGGTCGTCGAGCGCATCGCGTTCGGCCACAAACAGTGCGACCGCCATGCGAGCGTAGCGCAGTTCCCATTGCGCGTGATCCTCGTCGCCGGCGGCGGCCGATGTCGCGAGCCAGGTCACGTCGGCCACCGCTGGCTCTGCAAATGCGGTTGCGGCGTACTTGCGGGCCCTTTCCAACCGCGCCCTCGCCGCGCGCCACTCCGGAGTGAACGGAATCACCGGATGATGGGCGCCAATGCCGATCAGGCCTGGAGGACCGGCAGGCCGATGCGCTGACGCACCGCCGGCTCCTTTTCGAGCAGGTCGGAGAGGCACACGCTGTCGAGCACCTCGTCGATCCGCTTCTGCAGCATCATCCACACGGGACGAATGCTGCACTCGTGTGCGGTCGAACAACGGACCTCATCCACCGGGTGACTCTCACAATGGAGGTCGAATGTCACGAGTTCCGCGGCGGTGATGATCTCGCGCACCGTGATCTCGGACGCCGGGCGGGTGAGCGCGTAACCGCCGCGCGCACCGCGCGTGCTGGACACAATCCCGGCGCGGCGCAGGCGCAGGAGGATCTGTTCCACGTAGTCGGCCGGGAGCTGTTCGCGGGCCGCCAGGTCGCGGCCGTTGACCGCTGCCTCATCGGTGCGCTTCGCCAGGTGCAGCGCACAGATGACTCCGTACTCGGCCCAGGTCGTGATGCGCATACCAGAAACTAGCGAACTTCAACTGTAAGTGCACGATTTACGGCTTACGGCCCACGGTGTTGCCGGGAACGCCGATTTCCGTCATGGCGCGCAGGTCCAACACACGCTTCAGCTCGTCGTCCGGCAGGACCTTGAGCCGCGTCGCCAGCTCGCGAATCGACTCACCGGTCTTCAGCGACTCCTTAGACAGTTCGGCTGCTTTGGCGTAGCCGATGTAGGGGGCCAGCGCCGTCGCGAGCGCCGCCGACCGTTCCACCCAGTAGGCCGCCTGGGCCGCGTCTGCCATGATGCCACGCACACATCGTTCATCGAACACGCGGATTGCGTTTGCGAGAATCCGTTCCGACTGCAGCAGGTTGTGGGCGATGACCGGCATCATCACGTTCAACTCGAGCTGGCCGTGCTCGGCCGCGAATGCCACCGTGGTGTCATTGCCGATCACCTGATAGCAGACCTGATTCACCATCTCGGGAATGGACGGATTGATCTTCCCCGGCATGATGCTCGAGCCGGGCTGCACTGCCGGAAGTGCGATTTCATTCAGGCCGGTACGCGGCCCGCTGGCAAGCAGCCGGATGTCACTCGAGATCTTGGACAGGTCGAGGGCCACACCGCGCAGCGCCGCGCTGAAGGCAGTGAAATCACCCATCGACTGCATCAACTGCACGGGGTCCAGACCCAACCGAAGTTCAATGCCGGCATTCGCGACGAGCTCATTCACCATGCGCTCGGGATACACCGGTTCGGCGTTCACGCCAGTGCCGACGGCCGTGCCGCCAATGCCAATGTCCCGGAGGTCATCGGTGGCCGCTTCAACCCTCCGGCGGGCGCGCTCCAGCGTACCGGCCCATGCGGCGAACTCCTGGCCAAGCCTGATCGGCATCGCGTCCTGCAAGTGCGAGCGACCCGCCTTGACGATGCCGTCGAACTCCGAGGCCTTCGCCCGCAGGCTTGTGACGAGGGTGTCGAGCGAGGAGACGAGTGCCCGCGCCTCCGTGACCACGGCGATGCGCATTGCGGTCGGGATCACGTCATTCGTCGACTGCGCCATGTTGACGTGATCATTTGGATGCACGGGAGCGTAACCGCCCCGCGGCGTGCCGAGCAGTTCATTGGCCCGGTTCGCGAGCACTTCGTTCACGTTCATGTTGAGGGATGTTCCGGCGCCCGCCTGGTAGACATCCACAACAAACGCCTCGGCGTGGGAACCCGCGAGCACTTCGTCCGACGCGCGCACGATTGCATCAGCGGAAGCCGCTTCCAGGCGGCCCGTGCCTTGATGGACCCGGGCCGCGGCGCGCTTGATCCTCACGATCGCGGCGACGAACGCCGGACTCGGCCGCAACCCGGAGATGGGAAAGTTCAGTACTGCGCGCTGCGTCTGCCCACCGAACAACGCTCCCGCTGGCACCTCGACAGGGCCAAGGGGATCCCGCTCCGTGCGAGTGCCCGGCGTCAGGGCGAGGTCGGGGTCGGCCAGTGGTAGCTCGATACCAGGTTGAAGTACGAGAGCGGCACGGGCACCTGGGCGTAGATGGTCCGGATGCGCTGTGCAATGACATCGCGCGTGGAAGCTGAAATCCAGTCGTTACCCAGCACCACCGGCACAGATCCTGCACCGTCGTCGACAAAAGAACAGGACACCTGCCGGTTGAATGTCGTGCCGGCACCGCTCGCGTAGCGAAAGGTCAGGAACATCCCTGACTGGTCGTCACTCGCCGCGGTCCAGGTCGCGCTGACCGGAGTGCCGACGGCTGGAACGACCACCGGGTTCAGCACAAATGCCTCGGCCGTCTTGCCTCGAAACACGCCCACCGGGAACCCGTCCGGATTGCCGGCGATGGTGACGACCATCGAATCACCGGGCGTGAACGGGATCCCGCCGCTGAGCGCGCTGCGGTAGCTGACGTCGGTCGACCCCGCGATCTGGCGCAGTGTATCCGTGCGTCCGCCCATCGCTATGGTCACAAATGGACCGGCGCTGACACCGGGTGCTTCCACGGGAGCCTGCGGCGTCCCAGTGGTGTCGGTGTAGGCGGCTGCCACGCACGTGTCGCGAATCCCGCTCGTCGTCACGAACGTCGCACCGGTCACGCGATAAAACGCCAGCTGCGGCGCGGTGGTGAACCCGGTTCCTTTTGTGCGCGCGCTGAGATTGCCAACACCGACCGGGTTTCCCGAGACGCCGCTCGTAATGGTGTCACATGCCGTGACCGAGACGACGGCGATGACCAGCGCGGGAAGGAGGACTCTGGGGCTATGCATGCACAGGCGGACGTTGGGGAAGTTGGAGAGTGGCGGGACGGCCCAGCACCGAATCAGGCGCGCGCCTGTGCATCATACCCCGGAACGCATCCAAACGTTACGCGTTCAGGTCGCGAAGCACTGCGCCGGACACGCGGCGGGCTGTGCCGGGGACGACTACCGCGCCGAGGAGGAACGGGTTTGAGTGGCGCTCACGGCCGATCGTCGTGCGGGGGCCGTGCCCGGGATGAATGACGGTCGCGTCGGGGAGTCCGAGCAGTCGATCGAGCGAGCCCACGAACGCGTTGGGATCACTCAAGGGCAAGTCAGTGCGACCCACCGAGCCATTGAAGATGCAATCGCCTGCGAGCGCGATGCCTTCGCCGACGAACGCCACGTGTCCGGGCGCGTGACCGGGGACATGCATCACCGCGAATCTCAGCGAGCCGAGCTCCATGATCTGACCCTCGGCCAGCTCGCACTCCGGCGGCTCTGGTTGCTCGAACCGCAGGCCGTAGGACGCGGCGGCGCGCTCGGCGTATGCATAGACCAGCGCGTCAGCCGGGTGCAGGTGCACCGGGATTCCTGGCCATGCGCGGCGGACCGCTGATACGGCCCCGATGTGATCAAGGTGTGCATGGGTCAGCCAAACAGCGGACGGCGCAACGCCGCGGCGTGCTGCCATGGCTTCTATCTCTCCGCCGTCGTCGCCGGGATCGACCAGCACCGCGGTGCCGGCCGATTCGTCCGTCACGAGGTAGCAGTTCTCCTCAAACGGACCGACAGTGACAAAGTCGACAATCATCGGACGGCCTGCGGCGTTCTACGACGGGTCAGCCGGTACCGCGCGCGGTCAGCATCGGCTGCGGCTGCGGCGGGGGCGCGCCATTCTTGCGCGCGGTGAGGTACTTCTCAACAGCGATCGCTGCGGTCGTCGCGTCACCGACGGCCGTCGTCACCTGGCGGGTCAACTGTGCGCGCACATCGCCGGCGGCAAACAGTCCGCGAATCGACGTTTCCATGTTCGCATCGGTGATGAGGTAGCCGCTGGCATCGTGCTCGATGTGCCCCTCGATGATGCCGGTGTTTGGGCGGAAACCGACGAAGATGAAAAGGCCCGTCGCCTGCAGGTCGCGACGCTCGCCCGACTTGAGGTTGCGGATCTTCGCGTGCGTCATCAGTCCTTCGGCGCCAGCGATCTCGTCGACCACGGTATCCCAGATCACTTCGATCTTCGGATTGTTGAATACACGCTGCTGCACGATCTTCGAGGCCCGGAATGCGTCGCGGCGGTGCACGAGATACACCTTTGCCGCATATCGGGTGAGGAAGTCGGCTTCCTCGCAGGCGGCGTCGCCACCGCCGACCACCATGATGGTGTGTTGCTTGAAGAACGCGCCGTCGCAGATGGCACAGTACGAAACGCCCTTGCCCGCGTACTCGATTTCGCCCGGAATTTCCAGCTTGATCGGCGTACCGCCGGCGGTGACGATTACGGCAGGCGAGGCGAAGATGTCGCCGTTCTCCATCACGGTTTCAAAGGTCCCGTCGGCAGTCCGGCGAACCCTTTCCACACGGTGGTAGGTGCGCACATCAGCGGCAAACTTGATGGCGTGGGCGTTGAACTTATCGGCGAGTTCGTACCCGAGCACATGCTCGAAGCCGATGTAGTCCTCAATCACTTCCGTGTTGAGCAACTCACCGCCGGGGAGCCCCTGCTCCAGCACGACGTTCTTGAGCATGGAGCGGCCGGCGTACATCCCGGCGCAAAGTCCGGCAGGTCCGGCTCCAATGATGACGACTTCGAGTTCGTGTGTTGCCACTGCAGCGTCCGATTCGGGAATGCGCTCGCGGAGATCGCGGGCTCCCGTAATCTCGCCAATTGGGGAAGGCGGTGGAACCGCTCAGGCCGGAATGATGCCACCGACCGCGGCGTGGCAGTGGCTCGCCGTTGCCACCCACACCGGCGACCCCGTGGCCACCGCGGCCGTGACGACTGTGTGTGCGGCGAACACATCGG
>JARIET010000027.1 GCA_031127185.1 Gemmatimonadota bacterium
CATTGCCTGCTCGGGCGCCATGTAGTGCGGAGTCCCGATCGCAATGCCGGTGCCCGTCAGTCCTGCGGCGCTGCCTGTACTCCCGTCACGCGCAATGCCAAAGTCGGCGAGCAGTGCACGTCCGGTGCGCGCCTCAATCAGCACATTCTCCGGCTTGATATCGCGATGTACCACACCCTTCGCGTGTGCCAGCGACAGTGCATCGCATACTTCGCGCAATATCCTGATCGCATTGTCCTGCGGCATACGCCCGATGCGCTTCAGTTGATCCGCGAGCGTTTCTCCTTCGACAAACCCCATGACGAAGAACAGCTCGCCGTCCACGTCGCCGAAGGTGTGCAGCGGAACGATGTTCGGGTGCTGCAGCTGCGCGGCCACGCGCGCCTCTCGCCGGAACCGCTCACGCAGCTCGGGCTGATCAGCGGCATCGCGGCGCAGGACTTTGATGGCCACCTGACGATCAAGCACCCGCTCAGTCGCAAGGAGCACCACTCCCATCCCGCCCTCGCCGAGGACGCGACGCAGCTCGTACTGGACCTCGAGGTACTCGCGAAGCCGGGGGGAGAGCGGCCAGGTTGTCATGACTTTGTGCGGCGCGTTAGCTGCGGGCCAGTGGTTGAACAACGTCAACCACGCCAGCTTTGGGTATGCGCATTTCCCTACGCTACGCAGAGTGCCACGGTCCGGCAAGCACAGCGGTATTAACCCTGGCCGTCATGCTCACAGCCGCGCCGACTGCGAACGCTCAGGCAGCCACTGACTGGGCCAACCTCTCGTACTATCGCGCGGCCAATGACGCACTGGGCGCCCCAGCCGCGGGCGAGCAGCGCGTCGTGCTCTTCGGCGATTCGATCACGGAAGTCTGGGCACACTTCTTCCCCGCCATGTTCCCCGGAAAGCCGTACATCGGACGCGGGATCAGCGGCCAGACCACTCCGCAGATGCTGCTGCGGTTCCGTCAGGATGTCGTGGCGCTCAAGCCATCGGTCGTGGTGATCCTGGCCGGCACCAACGACATTGCCGGCAACACCGGCCCGGCGACGATAGACATGATCGTCGACAACATCGTGTCGATGTCGGAGATGGCAAGAGCGAACGGTATTCGCGTGGTGCTGGCATCGGTGCTCCCAGTGTCTGATTACCCGTGGAATCGCGGTCTCGAACCGGCTCCGAAGATCCGGGCGCTCAACGACCGCCTCCGGCGCTATGCGGCCGACTCCCGCATCGTGTATCTCGACTACCACACGCCAATGGTCGACGCCCGTGGTGGCCTGCCCGCCGAGCTGGCGCGAGACGGGGTGCATCCGACTGAAGCGGGATACCGCCTGATGGCCCCGTTGATGGAACGCGCCATCGCCGAGGCCCTGGCGCGGCGCTGAACATGCGCCGCGCCGGGCATCGGTCAACGCCTACCGCTACACGGCGTCGGTCACGCTCGCAAAGTTGAAGTCGCTCACCCGCATCGGCGGCGCTGGCGACGCACTCTGGGCCGGGTCCGACTTCCCGATCTCCTCGATCGAGTTGAGCATCTGCATCACGCTCTGATTGAACCGGAAGTTCTTCACCGGACGCACTACCCTGCCGTTTTCAATCAGGAACGTGCCGTCGCGCGTCAACCCCGTCAGCAGCATCGAACGGGGATCGAGCACGTTCGTGTAGAAGAAATGCGTGACCAGAATGCCGCGGCGTGTCTCGGCAATGAGCTGATCGAGCGTCTTGGTTCCAGACCGCATGCGGATGCTACCGCCGCCGCCGCCACCGCCGCCGCCGCGCCCCCGACCTCCGCCACCCATCGTGGCGTTCACGCCCTTTCGCTGCGCCCAGAATCGATCGTATTGCAGTTGCTTGAGCACGCCGTTCTCAATCCAGACGGCGCGGCTCGCCGGAAACCCTTCGGCATCGAACGGGTCAGCAAGCACTTCGGGGTCGGCGGGATCCGAATAGAATGTCACGCGCTCGTCAAACACTTTCTGGCCGAGCCGCGTACCGCCGCCGCGCATGGCAAAGGCATTCCGGCCCTCTTCCGCTGCGCGAGCATTGAGTGCACCGCCTACCTGGCCCACAAGTTGAGCCGCTGCAGCCGGCTCCAGCACTACGGTATAGAACCCCGGCTCCACCGCCAGGGGTGAACGTGACTGCACGGCTTTTTGCGCCGCGCGTCGGCCGAGGTAGAGCGGGTCGAGTCGTTTCCAGTCGCGCGCGTTGGCGCTGGCCCAACCGGAGCCGGTGCCCTCAGGGGTGCGCGCCGTGTTGCTGAGGCGCACGCTCGATGACGGCTGATAGGCGAACAGGCCTTTGTTGTTGGCCACAACCGTTGCCCCAGCGTCGGCATCCAGGAATCCGGCGACGAAGAGCGAACCCGGGGAATTGACGCCCTTCCACGCCGCTTCTCCAGCGCCTATCAACGAGTTCACAGCCGCCACCCGCTGTTCTGGCGTAAGCCCGGCGGTGGAGTCAAACAGGTTCGTGATCGGCATGTACTGTTGCGGGCCCAGTTCGGGCATCAACTCGGGGTCTTCGGGCGAGAGACGGGCCAGGCGCTCGGCGAGATCCACCGTGCGACGGAGGCTTTCGTCGTCGAGCACGTTGGTCGTCGCCGACGCACGCCGACGACCGATGGTACTCTGGATGGTCACTGACGTGTCGTTCGTATTGCCCGATGTCGTGACCTGTCCGCCGGCAAATCGCGTGTTACCCGTCCAGCCGCTCGTGATGTTGACCCGAATCGAGTCGGCCTTGGAGAAACTGATGATCCGGTCGGTGAGCCGACGCGCGGCCTCACGCGAGAGGAACTGTGCCGCGTCCTGCGCGGCTTGCGTGAAGAGCGATTTGGGCGCCATTAGACGCTCCTCGCGGTGTTGATGACATCGACCTTCCTGAACCGTGCAGGCGGACACCCGTGACTCACACCATTGGACTGCGAGGGTTCACCCTTGCCGTCGGAGAAGGACCCGCCAAGCCAGTACGACGACTTACCTCCGATGAGGTCCATCGAATTCCAGAACACCGGCGTGGAAGCCTGATACGCGACGTCCTTCAGCATCCGCTCGACCTTGCCGCCCTTGATCTCGTAGTACGCCTGACCGGAGAACGAGAAGTTGTATCGTTGGTGATCGATCGACCACGACCCGCGATTGCGGATCATGATGCCGCGATCGGTGGACGAGATCATGTCGTTGAGCGTGACGTCTTGCGCGTTGGGCATCAGCGAAATGTTCGGCATCCGCTGGAACTGCACTTTGTCCCACGAGTCGGCATAGGAACAGCCGTGCGAGCGATTCACGCCGGTCAGCGGCGCGATCCAGGCCGCCTGCTCGCGCGTAGTCTGGTAGTCCTTGAACATGCCCTTCTCGACGATGTTCCAGGTGTCGGCGGGCACGCCTTCGTCGTCCCAGGCACAGAGCCCCACGGAGAACGGCTGCGTGCGGTCGCCCTGCACGGTCATGAACTCGGGCCCGTACTTGAGCTTGCCGATCATCTTCTCCGGCGGATTGATGAAACTCGTGCCGGCGAAGTTCGCTTCGTAGCCCATCGCGCGGTCCAGCTCCGTGGGATGCCCGATGGACTCGTGAATCGTGAGCCAAAGGTTCGTGGGCTGGATGATGAGGTCCCACACGCCCGGGTCCACGCTCTTGGCCGTCAGCTTCTCCACCGCCACCTGCGCCCACTCGGCCGCGTTGCCCGGCATGTTGAGCGATTCGATGTACTCCCACCCCTCCGAACGCGGCGGCAGTTCCTCGGAGAAGCTCTCCGTGATGCCGGCGTCAGATGCCGTGGCATCAAACGACGCGGCGGATCGTACAAATGTCTGCGTGATGAGCGTGCCTTCGGTGGTGGCGAGCGTCTTCACCTCGCGCAGAAGCTGAAGGCCGGACGTGCAGAACCGGATCTTTGGCACCTTGAGCGCCGCTTCGTTGGTGGCGAACAGCAACGCCACTTTTTCTTCGATGGGCACGTCGATCGGATCTTTCTTGATCGGCGTGATCCAGGTGCCTTTCACCGGAGCCACCGGAGCGAGTTCCACCGGCTTGCGCTGTGACCGTTTGGCTGCGCGGGAAAGCCGGACGGCCTCGCGCGCGCAGCGCACAACGCCATCCTTGGTGACGTTGGCCGTCGCCGCGAAGCCCCAGGCGCCGTCAACCAGCGTGCGGACGCCAATCCCATATGTCTCGGCGTCCGATACGCCCGTGATCTGGCGTTCGCGCGTGTTCAGCGTCTGGCGACGATAGCGCCCCACGCGCGCATCCGCGTACTGCGCGCCGGCATCGCGTGCAGCGTTGATAGCCTCGACGGCGAGTTCTTCTGAATAGGCCTCGCCGGGCGCGGCAACAATAAGGCGCGACGGCTGGGCGGTGAGGATGCGGGGCCCAAGTGCCGTGACCGCGGCTGCGGTGGCACTGGCTTTGACAAAGTCCCTGCGGTTCGGCGACATCGAGAGGTCCGGGGGAGAGGGTTGCTTAATGTACGGCCCAGCCGGGCTGCGGCGCTGAAGGCGACGCCAGTCAGGCCGCCGCTCAACTATCGGCGCAACCGCTGGATCAACCCATGCTGAGGGCCTGAGTGGAAGGCTGTCCGTCTGGCCTCCTCAGTCCGAAGTTCGTATGATTGTGTCGGGCTGAACAGAGTTCGCAACGGAGATTCGGCTGCCAATGACCGATCGTTCTGCCGATGACGGAGGCTCCGCGAATGGACTGCCAGCTGACGCGCACGGAGCACTAACGTCCGACGAGGAATTTCGCTCCGCAGTTGTTGCCAGGTTCGCGATTGAGCGCGAAATCGGCCGCGGCGGCGCCGGAATCGTATTTCTCGCCCACGACGTGACCCGCGGCGAGCGCATCGCCTTGAAGACGCTCCGTCCAGAACTCGCGGCCTCGGTGGGCATCGCACGGTTCGCGCAGGAGGTCGAACTGGGCCGGGCGATGGACCATCCCAATATCGTCCGCATCCTCGACTCGGGTACCGTGGGCGGCCGCCTCTACTGCACCATGCCCTACGTCGAGGGGAAGACGCTGCGCGCTCACCTGCGTGCGAAGGGCCAGCTATCGGTTGATGAGACCTTCGACATTGCCCGGCAGCTCGCCGCAGCGCTGGACTACGCCCACACGCATCCTAGTCAGGTTGTCCATCGCGACCTGAAGCCGGCCAACGTTCTGCTGACCGGCTCACAGGCACTGCTTGCCGACTTCGGAATTGCCCGGGCGCTGACGACATCGACCGCCGGGCGTCTCACGGAGTCGGGGATAGCGCTCGGAACAGTGGAGTACATGAGTCCCGAGCAGGTTGAAGCGCGGAAGGACGTGGACCGGCGCGCCGACATCTACGCCCTGGGTTGCGTCGTGTTCGAAATGCTGGCCGGTGAACCACCGTTCACGGGGCCGACGAGTCAATCGGTGCAGGCGCGTACGCTGCACGAGGCGCCGCGGTCGTTGCGTATTGTGCGGCCCAATGTTTCACGTGCCGCAGATGCCGCGATTGCGCGCGCGCTGGCCAAGGTTCCGGCCGATCGGTTTGGAACGGCAGGCGAGTTTGTCGCAGCATTGATGGGGCCGGAAGTCCCTGCGGCCCCTGATCGCGCCGCGGGCCAACGGCGAAGGCTTGTAACGATCGGCGTGGCTGTTGCGGCGGCCTTCGCCTTGGCCGTGATCGACGCGAGCCGCGCAGACAGCATTTTGCGACGGGCCGGTCTTTTTGGAGCCCTCGATCCGCAGCGATACACCCTTGTGCTCCGGGACACGACTGTGGCCACCGCATCGGCCGCCACGGCGTTTCGGGCGGCGTTTGCCCGCTGGCAGGGGATCACGGTATCGGACTCCACACTTGTGTTCGCTTCCGCAGGGACCCGGGCGGGTGCCATCGCACGAACCGTGCGATCCGTCGGTGCCTCGCAGTACATCGCGATCACGACCGGGCGTCGGAAGCCAAGCGATGGTGCGCGCAGAGCTTCGGTCGGCTCAGTCCGATTCTCTCCTTGCTCAAGCAAGCGGCACATCGTCTTTGACGGGCGCGAATCTGGCCGCCGTGATGGAAACGATCCTTGATCGCTTGCTCTTCGCGGACGCCCATCCAAGGGACGGTTCATCCGGGAGGCCCGACGCAACCGTGTTTCCATCGGCGCGCCGAGGCTATCTGCTTGGCAGACGGGCACTCGAGAGGGCAGACTTCGCCGCCGCCTCGCAAGCCTTTGATGCCGCAGCCGCCGCCGATCCGAACTACACGGAAGCGCTCCTGTGGGGCGCACTGGTCAGGTACTGGTCGCGCAGCCCGGGCAATCCGTGGGACCAGCTGGTCGCGCAAGCCGCAGCGGCGGCAGCCCGTTCGAGCGTTGGCGTCTCCGACTCCCTGCACCTGGCCGGCCTGCGACATGCCACCGCGCATCGAGACAACGACGCCTGTGCGATCTGGTCGCAGGCCGCCACGCGATTTCCCGACGATCCACTGCACGCGTACGCGCTCGGCTTTTGCCTGCGATACGATCGTATTGTGCTCCCCACCCGCGCCGGAAGCTGGCGCTATCGGTCGAGTTACGAACGCGCCATTCGAGCATACGAGCGGGCGTTTCAACTGCGTCCAGGGTTGATCCACGCCCTTGGGCCACGGGCCCTCAACGATCTGATTGAACTGCTTGGCGTGCGCACAGCCGTCACCCGCACCGGGGTTGGCCTTTCGCCCGACACGATTCGTTTCAGGAGTTTTCCGGGCTGGGCTGGTGACACCCTCGCGTTCGTACCGCTCCCTGCTGCGACAACACTCGGCGGCGCCGCTCCTGAACGGCTGGTAACAGCCATCCAGCGGCAACGCGAACGGCTGCTCCTCATCGCGCGCCTGTGGCGTACCGAGTATCCCGCACGCGCCGACGCAGCTGAAGCTCTTGCCGTCTCCATGGATCTATTGGGGTTGGCGGGAGTCCTGGACACGCTGCGTACTGCGCGGGCACTCGTCGAGCCTTATGACGCGGCGGAAGCGGTGCGACTGGCGGCCGTCGAAGTGATGGTGCGCGTGAAATACTCGCTCCCGGATGACTTGCCTGGCCTGGACCGAGCCGGCCGACTCGCCGACTCGTTGCTGCTCAACGAGTCCTCGCGCGCGCCCGCGGGCTCGCTCGCAACGATCGCGGCATTGCGCGGGCGTGGCGCTCAGGCGGCGCGGTTCGCTATTGCAGCCGCCTCGGCGGGCGCACCGTCAGCGGTAAACGCGACAGGCCCGGCGCTCGTGGCGTATGCCGCCGTCGGCGCGCCGTTGGACTCGCTGCGGCGCATCGAGGATCGCCTTGAACAGGACATTCGCGCACTACCCGCGGCTGAACAAATATCGCCGCGGGACAACTATCTCCACCGCGCCGCTGCGCTCGCGTTCCCCGAGTACGGCATGCGCGTGCTTCGCGAACCGCCCAGCGGACGGCCTACCGCGAGCTCCATGACTGCGGCTGCGGTTCGCGGCGACACCGTCGGCGTTCGGGCGATGATCCGCGACGTCACCCGCACGCGCTCCATGCTTCGCCCGATCGACGTTGGTATCGACGCCCTCTTGATCGAAGCGTCGGCTCTGTCGGCCGTTGGTGATCGCACTGGAGCTGTAGCGCACCTGGACCCGCACCTTTCATCAATTCGCCTGGCAGTTCTCGGAGACCTCACGTCGGTGCCACGCGCAGCGGCGCTCGTTCGCGCAACTGCCCTGCGCGCTGAACTCGCGGCCGCGCTAGGAGACGCGGCTCTTGCACGCCGATGGGCCCGAGCCGCAAAGGCGCTGTGGAGCGGCGCGGATTCGACGAACTCCCTTCCCGCACGAATGAGTGCGCTTGCCCGTTAACCCGCTTCACTATGGAGACGCGTATGGCAATATCGAGCGTGGCAAAATGGACCATCTGGATCACAGGCATCCTCTTCGTTGCCTTCATCGCCGCTGCGTTGCCCAGCCTGCTCGCCGGCGACCGCGAGTGGAAGCACCCACATGAACCACTCGCATCAATGGACTGGGAGCGACCGGAGTGCCCGGCGACATGGACCGGCCTCAAAGTTCCCATCGTCACCGCCGCCGACTCGTTACGGAGTTACGTCACGCCGGCGTCGCTGACGCACGGAGGGGCATATACCGTGCCTGCTGCCGGGTTCGCGCTGACAGGGCCCATCACCGATGTTCCGGAGTTCCACGATTGCCAGCGGTTCCTGACCGAGGACCGGTCAGCATTTTCACCTCTGTTCGCAGTGTTCGCTTCGAAGGACTTGGGCGCAATGTTCGTTGCAAGTGCTGCGGATTCAATCTCCTGGGCCAGTTCCGACGCGACTGTGGCGACCGTCACCGCGCAGGGTGTCGTTACGGCCGTTGCCGTTGGCAACGCCGTTATCACCGGAACGTGGCAATCGAATCCGCAGAAGATGGTAAAGAAGACCTTTGCGGTCGTGGCCGCAGCAGCGCCGGAAGACGCCATGCTGTCGCTCTCCCCGGGACCTGTGGCCGTTTCATCCGTCGGCATTCAGTCGCGCATCTACCTCACCGCCAATTTCGGCCATCCGACCGCAACGACACCCGCGACCGCGATGGTGTACTCGTATGGCGTCGGATACCAACCCCTCGGAATCGGATTGAACTTCAGTTGCTTGTACGCCTACGTCACTTCGGATGGAAGGTTCGCGGCGCGCATGGTCTCGCTGGGCACCAATGACGCGAACATCGCTACCTGCGATGACTCTTACGACCCGACTTCAAACGCCGGCACCGAACTCAAGCTCGTCCGGACGGCAAATGCATCAACTGACCCGCTACCGGGCGTGGCGCGTTGGGACTACGACGCGGTCAACAAGCGGTATTACATCGGTTTCACGTGCGGCAACGCATGGTGCGAGGCTGGAAGCGACGGCGGTGCCAGTCGCTTTGCGCCGTCGGCGAGATTCAGCACGAACGCGAACACAACAGCCGACGAGGCGCGCGTGCTGCTCGGGAAAGGCTGGTATGATCAGCAGGATCTGGCCCGCGATGTGTCTGCTGGCGACGTGGTGCCAAGCGGGCTCGTTGCCACGGTCATCCCTCATCCGCTACTCAAGAACCCGGAGCTCGAGGATTACAAGAATGGGTGGGTGAGAACCGGCTACGTCGGGATCACGGCACTGGCGTCTGCGACAGACGACGCCAAATCATACTACAAGGCGAAGTTCAACTACGATATCGTGCCCGTCGGACCAGAACTCGAGCGGCTTAACAAGATCTCCATTTGTTTCGGTCGCAAGTGGACTTGCGTCGGCCTTTTTCAAAAGGTCTCCGGCATCGGTTGCGGCAGTGTCGCCACGCGCATCTTCACCAAGTACGCGTGGGCGAAGTACGAAGCAGCGAACGGCGGCGAGGCGATATACCGCTGCGTGGTGCGCCGCGACCATAGTCCACCGACCGGCACGAGTCCGTACATTGTGCCCACCGCCCGCTGGCGTTGGCTGGCGCGCGATGAGACCGTGTGGGAATACTGCGCGTCGTCCGGTTGCTGCGAAACGATGGGCGACCTCTAGGACCTCCTGAACCAGGCCGAGCGTATCATACCAGATGCGCTCCGCGCCCCGCCCCTCCCGTCGTGCGGCCACCGTCAGCACCACGCTGGCGGTGGCCGTGCATGTGGTGATCCTTGTGTTCGTCGCGAGGGCACGCGTTGAATCGCAAAACGCGACGCCGCCGGGAATCAGCGGACTCGGGCTCGTTGAAGAGGTCGTCGGTGGGCTGCCCGCCTCGACGGTTCGCTTCACGCACACGTTTCGCATCCTGAACGAAGAAACGGCCCAACCTGTGGCAGGGGCCCGAGTCACCGATGTCCTCGGCAATTCGCAGACGCTGACATCGGCAAACGGTGTCGCGCGGCTACAGGTGCGAGCTGCGGCCCGCCTGATTGTGCACGTGGAGAAGGCCGGCTTCGCGATGTTCGTCTCGCAGTTCGAGAACATCAGGGACAACACGCAGCCGCGAACCGTGATACTCCGGCGCCAGTTGGTACCGTACACCGTACTGGACACGCTGTTCATTCAGCGATGCAACTACTGTCACGGTGCCGTCGGAACAACGCAGGGCGTGAACCTGACAACATTCGAGCGCGTGATCGCCAGTACGGCGCGCGGCGGTCCAATTATCGTACCCGACAAGCCAGACTCAAGCCGACTCTACCGCGTGCTTGTGGACTCCATGGATGCCAACGGCAAACCGTCGGCACACTTCCGCGTCACGCAGGCCACTTCAGCGTACGATCTCGAATGGATCGCGCAGTGGATTCTCGAGGGGGCCAAAGGCCCCGTGCTGCGGAAATAGAGCGGGCGGATTTGGCGACTCCCGGTGGTGGTTATGTCCGATAACCCGCCGGCCGGGGCGCTGGCGCGCCCGGGCCGTCGTCCGTTCCGGTGATTCGAGGTTAGGGAATCACCACGTTCTGGATGTCGCGGAGCGTCTGCGCAATCCAGGTGATCTTGTTCTGGTCGCATGACGCGCGCTCGCCACCGAGCGACGCCGCGAGTGACGACAGCGCCGCATTGCGTGGCTGCCCGCTTGCCTGCTCCGCCGTGCCGATCTGCGCACGCGCGTTCGCAATCTTCTGCGCCGAGAGGCACTTGTTGCGCTCGAGCTGGTCGAGCAGGGCCTTCGCCAACGCAAAGCTCGGCGGCCACTTGATGTCCGGCTGGCCCTGCGCGTTCAGGTAGTCCCAACGCACGGTCTTGGCCGCGTCGATCTCGTTCTGTGACACGTGTTCCGTCGGAATGAGATCGGCGACGTCGAGGCCGCGGGCGATCTCGGAGCTCACGATCGCGCCGTTGTACCAGTACACCGACCACGACCCGCCGCTCTGCATACGCGTAGAGTCGATCGGGCCACGGTCGAAGAATGCGATTTCCTTCGGCTTGGCGGCGTCCGTCCAATCGAACACGGAGATGCCACCCTGATACCAGGCCTGAACCATCACGTCACGGCCGGGGATCGGAATGAGCGACCCGTTGTGCGCAACGCAGTTCTCATTCGCCGTCTGGGCCGCGGGAAGCTTGTAGTAGCTCTGGAACTTGAGCTTCCTGTTTTCGATCGTGAAGATCGCGTTCGCGCCCCACTCCTTCGGGTCGCTGGCGCGGCAACGCGGACCACCACCACCGCCCCATTCGTCGGAGAAGAGCAGCTTGGTGCCGTCGTTGTTGAACGTGGCGGAGTGCCAGTAGGAGAAGTTCGAGTCCGCCACGGCGTCGAGGCGAATCGGGTTCACCGGGTCGCTGATGTCGAGAAGGAAGCCATGGCCCTCGCAGGCGCCACCGGCGAGGCCGCGGGCCGGATACACCGTGATGTCGTGGCACTGGCGACCGGGGCTATTCGGCGACACACCAGGCCGGACCGGCGCCTGTCCACCCAGCGCACGGTTGATGATACCCTGCACCAGCGGGCGGAGGGCCGCCGAGTCGGCCGCCGTTGCCGCTGCGGCGCCCGCGCGACCAGCCGCCTTCGCAATGCTGTCGAGCACGGGGCGAAGCGCATTCGGGTTGACCACCATCTCGGCGCCCGTATTCGGGTTCGTCGCGGTGAATCCGCCCGATGCCTTGGCGGCAGCGAGCGCGCGCGCTGCCCCTGCGATGTCGTCCGGCGCGGCGCCGTGCGTTGCCGGGGCCGTGAGACCGACAAAGATGTTGGCGCTGTTGACCACGGCCGATGCCGCCGGATTCGTCAGCGGAACCTTGATGATCTCGATCTTCATCAGGCTCGAGTTCTGGTTCGTCGCGGGGTTCGCGGCGGTGCAGCGGGCGAGTTCGCCAGCCGGGCGCACGCCCGCGGAACCCGACACGTAGATATAGACGTTGTCTTTGTCCGACGGGTGCTCAAGCACCGTGTGCGTGTGCGAGCCACGGCAGGTCTGGACATTCGCGACGAGCTTCGGCTTGGTGATGTCGCTGATGTCGAACACGCGCACGCCGCGGAACCGGGCGGCGTTCACCGAGTCGGCCCCCTGCGCTGCACCCGTGCCGCCGGTGCCGCAGTCGAGCCGGCCATTGAAGGCCTCGGCGGACACAAACATCAGGTTCTTGTACACCGAGACGTCGTTCTGCGACGCCGGGCAGGTGTACGCGGTGACCATCACCGGATTGTTCGGGTTCGAGACATCCCAGATCACCGGGCCGTTGTAATTGCCCTGAATCGCGTACTTGCCCGTAAAGGCGAGGTCGGAATTCGTGATGCCCAGAAAGCCCGGCGGCGACACGGCCTTGGCCGTGACCTTCATGCCGGCGACGGCTTCGCCGGCGTTCATCAGGCCAGCCTTGAGCCCCACGCGCGGGTCGGGAGTGGTGGCGGGCGCCGGCGTGGCCGGCGGCGTCGCGCTCGAGCATGCTGCTGCTGCAGCGAGCACGCCGACGAGCGAGAAACGGTGGAGCACTGCCTTCATGGACTGCCTCCTCACGGGATTCCTGCGGGTTCCTGGGAACGTTCCGGCGTACACGGGATGGAACGGGGGGATTGGTGCAACCTGCTGATGGGCGCCGCCTAGTGTTGCGGTGGTGGTGGCGGCGGCGGAAAACCCATCTCGAACATCATCGTGATCATCCGCGAGATCTCAGTGTTCTGATCCACATGCACATCGCTGGAGAACTTGAATACTGTCTCGTCCTGCGCGTTGGCCCGCTGCGCATGCAGTTCGTCGACCATCGTGACCGCGCCGCGATGGTGCGCAATCATGTACGTAAGGAACAGGCGGTCGAAGTCCGCGCCACGCGCAGCATCGAGCTCCTTCATCTGCGCTTCGGTGAGCATCCCCGGCATCAGCATGAGATGCTCGCTGCCACCCATCTGCATCTTCATGCCGTACGGCTGTGGCTCCGGCACCGGTTGGCCGCGATCCTTGAGCCACGTGCTCATCAGATTGATTTCGTCGGTCTGCGCCGTGATGATCCGACCGGCCAGCCGCACAATCGCCGGGTCTGCGCCATGAGTCGGCGCCCATTTCGACATCACCACGGCCTGCGCGTGGTGGTGAATCATGTGTGACATGAACTCGGCGTCGGCAGCGGTCCAGGGCCAGCGGGAGCTGTCGCGCCGGGCGCGAAGCGTGGCTCCCTCTTGCCCCATGACGCCGATCCCGTCCTTGCGGGCCTGAGCCAATTGCGAGCTGGCACATCCACCAGCGAGCGCGGCGCCGGTCAACACCAGAAGTACTGAGTGTCTGAGGTTCATATACTCAAGAAATTACACTATCTGGGAGACAACGGGGAAAAACGGGACGTGGGAGGACGCGGGAGGACGAACAACTACGGTCCAAGTTCGCTGTGTGTCGTTTCGTGCCACCCCTTTGACAGTCATTAGACCCGCGGGGTTGCACGGGCCGGATGCCGGTTACTCTACGTACGCCTACGTATCCCAGAGTGCTTAACGGAGGACCAGAATTACGGTTCGGTACTCCACCTCCGCCCGACGCCGATGCGCCCGTCCTCCCTCGTCCTCCGACGTCCCGCCGTTACCTTCATCTTGCTGTTGTTGATCGCACAAACCGCTACCGGACAGACGACACGCCGGAAGCTGGTCGAGCAGACCGTCGTCGACGGGATTACCTGCGGCCCAACCGGTCGAGCCTCCGCTGAGTTTCACGCGTCCGGGCGCCTGTCCGAATGTCCCCTTGCGTCCGACACGACGATCGCCGCGCACCGGTTTTTCGCCGATACGTGGCTCCGGTTCGACGATACGGGACTCCTCTTTGCCGCATGGCTCTCGCGGGACAGCGATCTGGACGGCCATAGCTGTCGCGGAGACGGCTATAAGGCCTACACGGTCGAGTTCCACCCAAATGGGCGGCTCAAGCTGTGTTACTTCCGCGTCGACACTGTGATTGAGGGAATCCCATGCATTCACGGTTCGTTCTGGACCGAGGTACGCGGCGGTGGGCGGAGCAAAGTGTGGTTCTCAACCGACGGTGCGCTGGCCCGGTGTCAGGTTGCGCGCGCGTTTACCGCAAATGGGCAGTCGTACGCCAGATGGGATACCTACACGGCACCGATTCGGCCTTGAGCGGCCTGCAATAGCTGGACAGTCACCGGCGTGCGAGCCGCAGTTGTTGTGAGGGGCGATTTTTCTCAACCCATGCCGCCGTCCCCCGCGCCCACTCTCGTCTGGTTTCGCGCTGACCTTCGCGTGGCAGACAACCCGGCCCTGATCGCGGCCATTGCTCGCGGGGCCCCGGTTGTACCCGTCTTTGTTTGGTCCGCGACGGACGAAGGCGTCTGGCCTCACGGCGCGGCAACGCGCTGGTGGTTGCACCACTCTCTGGAGCGGCTCGATGCGGCACTCCAGGCGCGTGGCGCGCGCCTGATCATCCGCGCTGGCTCGGCGGCCGAGATCATTCCCGCTCTCGCCGCCGAGTGCAGGGCGTCTGCAGTCGTCTGGACTCGCCGCTACGAGCCGGCAGCCGAAGCAACATCGCGCTCCGTTGCAGCCACCTTGCGGCGGAACGGCATTGAGGCGCACGAACTCCGCGGCAACCTGTTGCTCGAACCGGAGGAGATCAGCACGAAGGACGGGCGGCCTTTTCAGGTCTTCACGCCATTCTGGACGGCCTTGCAGCGGCGGCCCGGCAGCATCGCATTGGCCATCCGCGCGCCCCGCAGCATTCCTGCCCCCACTCGCTGGGCAGGATCCGATTCACTGGAGTCACTGTCCCTGCGACCAACCCTGAAGTGGGCCCAGGGGTTGCGAGCGAGTTGGGTCCCCGGTGAAGCCGGCGCGCGCGCCGCAATGAAAGCGTTCGCCAACCACATCGTTGGCAGGTACTCGACCGGCCGGGATGTTCCTTCAGACGAGGGCACATCCCGTCTCTCTCCGTACCTGCACTTTGGCGAGATCAGCGCAAGGCAGGCGTGGTACGCGTCACTTGCGACCGGTGGAAGTCGCGTGACCGGTTCGAGCACCGGCGCTGCGGCGTTCCGTCGACAGCTCGCCTGGCGCGACTTCGCGCACCATCTCCTTGTGCATTTCCCCAAGACGGACTCACACCCGCTGCGCGAGCAGTTTTCGGCGTTTCCGTGGCGCCGCGATGCCCGCGCCCTCACCGCCTGGCAACGCGGCGAGACGGGATTCCCGATTGTTGACGCCGGCATGCGCGAGCTCTGGCACACGGGCTGGATGCACAACCGCGTCCGCATGATCGCTGCGTCCTTTCTTGTGAAGCACCTGCTTATTCGTTGGCAGGAGGGCGCCCGGTGGTTCTGGGACACGCTGGTCGACGCCGATCTCGCCAACAACACCCTCGGGTGGCAATGGACGGCCGGTTGCGGTGCGGACGCAGCGCCGTATTTCCGTGTATTCAATCCGACGCTGCAGGCGCAGCGGTTCGACGCGCGGGGCGCCTACGTGCGTCGCTGGGTGCCGGAGCTCGCACAGCTGCCCGATGCGCTCATTCATCAACCGTGGACGGCGACGCCCATCGAACTGGCCGCTGCGGGCATCGAACTCGGGGTTCACTACCCGCGTCCGATCGTCGATCACGCGGCGGCGCGGTCCCGCGCGCTCGCCGCCTACGAGGTCATCAGGCGGACGGCAGTTCCGTCGTAACGCAGCGACCCGCTAGCCCTTCGCGGCCACCTTGGCCCACCCGTCGCGCAGGGTCACGATGCGATTGAAGACCAACGCACCGGGCGCCGAGTCGGCGTCCTGCCAGAAGTATCCCGTGCGCTCAAACTGGTAGCGCGCGTCCCGGGCGTCCGTTGCAACGCTCGGTTCAATCTTCGCGCCGTTGACGACGACCAGAGACTCCGGGTTCAGCAGCGAGGTGAAGTCCACGTCGTCGCCGCCGGCCTCAGGGTCGGTCGCACTGAAGAGGCGGTCATACATCCGCAGCTCACAGTCCAACGCACGAGCGGCGCTCACCCAATGGATAGTCCCCTGCACTTTTCGGCCGTCGGGCGAGTCGCCGCCCCGCGTGGCGGGGTCGTAGGTGCAGCGGAGTTCAACGATGTTCCCCGCGGAGTCCTTCACGACGTCCTGACAGGTGATGAAGTAGCCGTAGCGGAGACGCACTTCCCGGCCGGGGGCCAGCCGGAAGAACTTCTTCGCCGGCACCTCCATGAAGTCGTCGCGATCGATCCACAGCTCTCGCGAGAACGGGATCTTGCGCGAGCCCGTCTTGGGTACGTCGTGCGGGAAGTAGCTCGCGTCGAGCTCCTCCACCTGCCCTTCCGGATAGTTCGTGAGCACAACCTTGAGCGGCTTTACCACACAAAGTACTCTGGGAACTTCCATGTTCAGGTCGTTCCGGATGGCGTGCTCGAACGTCGCGAGCTCCGTGCGCGCCGGCTTTCGCGCCACGCCAATCGTGTCGGCGAAGGCCCGAATGGCCTCAGGCCGCACGCCGCGGCGGCGCAACCCGGCAATGGTCGGCATGCGAGGATCGTCCCAGCCACTCACATGCCCCTCGTTCACCAGGCGCAGCAGTTTGCGCTTGCTGACCACCGTGTAATCGAGCTCCAGCCGGGCGAACTCCGTCTGCTCGGGGGGCTTCTCGAACCCGGCCTCGCGAACGAGCCATTTGTAGATGTCGTTGTTGTCCTTGAACTCCAGCGTGCAGAGGGAGTGCGTGATCCCCTCCATGGCGTCCGACAGGCCATGCGCGTAGTCGTACAGCGGGTAGATGCACCAGGCATCCCCGCGGCGATAATGCGACGCCTTCCGGATCCGCAGCAGCAGTGGATCGCGCATGATCATGTTGACGTGCGCCATGTCGATCCTGGCGCGGATCACATGCGCCCCATCGGCAAATTCACCAGCCTTCATCCGGCGGAGCAGATCCAGGTTCTCCGCGGGGGTGCGCCCGCGATAGGGGCTCTCCTTGCCGGCGGCGGTCACCGTGCCGCGCCCGAGGCGGATTTCTTCCTCCGTCTGCGAGTCCACGTACGCCTTGCCCTGCTCCACCAACCGCTCCGCGATCTCATAGAGCTGCTCGAAATAGTCGCTCGCGTAGCGCTCTTCGGTCCATTTGAAGCCGAGCCAGGTCACGTCCTCGCGAATTGCATTGACGTATTTGATGTCTTCGGTGAACGGGTTCGTGTCGTCGAACCTGAGATTACAGCGACCGCCGAACTCGGTGGCGATACCGAAGTTCAGGCAGATGGACTTGGCGTGCCCGATGTGGAGGTACCCGTTGGGTTCCGGCGGAAAGCGCGTGGCGATCGGCCGGCCAAAACGATTGGAGGCCGCATCGGCGGCCGCCAGCTCGCGGATGAAGTTGTTTCGCCCTTCGTGTTCTGCGTCGTTCATCCCTGAAATATGCCATGCCGTGCAACGCCGAACCCGGGACGGCGCACCTTCCCCTGACTGGTAGACCGGCACTAGCGTAGGGGATGCGACGCCGACGTATCCTGCTTGCCATCGTTGCCGCGCTTGCGCTGGCGACCACGGCGGGAATGGCCCAGCGCCGCGGCGGGCGCGGGTGGGTCTTCGTGGAGCCCAACGCGCCCTACGACGGCCGGTTCACGTTTGTGCGGCTCCGATACCAGATAGTGTTCGGCAACGGGTGGGAGTATGACTACCCGGCGATGGAGCGGAACCTGATGTTCATGATCCGCGAGCTGACGAACATCCGGCCGCATATCCGGCAGAGCAACGTGCTGGACATGGATGACCCGCAACTCTCCAAGTATCCCATCGCTTATCTGTCGGAGCCGGGATTCTGGGTGCCGAACG
>JARIET010000028.1 GCA_031127185.1 Gemmatimonadota bacterium
GATAAGGTCACGATCATCTGCCGTGTCTGTCCAACCAAGAGTGCGGGCCCGCCGGTGACTGTGACAGTCATTAAGGCGGCAGCCGGAAGCACAGTCAGGGCTGTAGCCTGAGAAACCCCGCCCGACGTTGCTACGATTTGGACCGTCCCGGGTGCGACTGCGGACACAAGCCCCGCGGCACTGACAACGGCAATCGCCGCATCCGAGGTGGCCCATGTGATCGGACGCCCCAGCGTATTTCCCGCGGCGTCTTTCACCACGCCCGTGGCCTGGGCCGTCTGGCTCTGGATCAGCGTGCTGGTAATGCCCGTGACAGTGACCGTGCTCACCGCCGCCACTGTCACACTTGTTGCCGCCGGCGCCGCACCGGGTGATGCATCAATTGCTGCCAGTTCCACTGTGTCCAGCAACGTGCCACTCGCGGCGTCGCGCAACTCCACCGTCACCCGCAGCCGGCAGGTCGTCGGCCCGCCCACATGCGCGGCGTCGGCCAGGCACTTCGCGAGATCCACCGGCACGGAGAGTTGCTGCGTTCCGGTGGCGACCGTCGTCGTCTGGTCCAGCAGGGACACCAGGCCGCCGCTCGCCGTCTGATACCGCACGCGAACGGTGGCCGTGCGTGAACCACCGGCCACCTGCGAGGCCAGTTCAAGCTGGAGACGCACCGCCTGTGTCTGAGGTACAAGCACACGCTCCGTGCAGGCCGCACCAACGAACAGCGGCGCAGCCAGTGCGGCGGTTCGCGCAATGAATCGCAATGCAGTGCGCATTAGCGTGCCCCTCCCCGAGCGCCGATAGTCCCCGAGAGTTGTAAACCGGTCATCCCAGTTGAACCGGAGCCAGTGTTGATGGAACCGACCTGCCCACGAAGGGCAACACGAATGGACGCATCTGCAAAGGGCCAATCCACGCCAACCGTTGCTCCAGCCGCGGCCACCGATGCGCCGACGAGTGCCGAAGTGAACTCGAGTCCGCTGTGCCATCGCGCATCGAGCCCCAGGATGAGTCCGCGCTGCGCGGCTCCGCCACGCACGCCGATAAACGACCCCTCCAGGTACGAGCCGCCGGATCCGGCGACCTTCGTTCCCGCTGCGTCAGTGAACTCGGACCGCATGCGTACCGAGGCGTTCACCGCCGTCTCCCGCCACCCACCGGCCGAGAAGTCGAGCCGACCGATCGCGCTCACCTGGGGCCCGAGCGAGTAGTTCGACGCGCTCCGCGAACTACCTGCCGTCAACGTGAGCGCATCTTCCGCATACAGGTCACCCACAACGACCAGGGCAAGCCGCTTCGTCCCGATCGACCGGTCCGCGCCCAGTGAAAGGTGTGTCGCCATGCCCGGCGCCAGCGTGGTGAGCGACTTGCCGCTCGAGAGCGCCAGCGCGATGGGAGTGTACTCGGTGCGTTGTTCCACCGACGCCCCGAGTGCCATCGCCCACGGCCCAACCTCTCTGGCCCCCAAAACTCCGAGCGTTCCGCCCATGCCGAGCCCGAGCGCACTCACCGGCATGCTGAGCCCAGGTGCGGCGATCGCCTGCACCACGGCCGTGGCGTCGGCACCGAGTTCGGTTGCTCCGGTCGGTACGTTGACGCCAGCCGTAAGCAGGAATGCATCGCCTACGAGTGGCCCTGTCAAGCGCACATTCACATCGGAGACGCCGCTCTGTGTCAGCGTACGCGTCGTACCGCCTGAGGTCAGTGTCACCGTGCTCGACGACACCGCCCCGGCAACATCCACCGACCACCGGTCGCGAACCTTGAAGCGGGCACGCAGCGGCACCGCCAGCTGACGCACTGCGGAAATATCTCCCGCCGCCTGTTCAATCGCGCTGCCGAAGCTCCAACTGCTAAACACCGGTGCACCACGCCACTCGGCCGTCGGAGCGAGGGCCCCTTGGGCGGTTCCCGTCGCCGGGACCGCGCCAATGCCGGCGGCAAGAGCCAGCACGCTCGCGCCAAGGCGCGCTTTGCTGAGGCTGTGCATTAGAAGACCCTCAGCGTAATGAGAAGCGTGAAGATGAACGACTGCAGCGGGACGTCTGCGGCCTCGGGCAACTTCGTCACGACGGCGGTATTGATCGCCTGCGCCGTGACATCGAGCACGCGGGCGATGGCGTCAGCCTTGGCGGCCGCGCCGCCTGGGTTCGCCACCGGCCCAACGCTCAGCTGCGCACGCGATGCGGCGGAGCGAGCGGCCGAGAACCCGATATCAAGTCGAGCGGCGTCCTGAAACGCGCGGACTGCAGCGGCAACATCTCCGCGCGCCTCCGCCTCGGCACCGCGGCCGAATGCGACGGCCGCGGCCACGTTGGTGGTTTGTTTTTGCTCGACCGACGCCCGTTCGGCCGGTGTCAGCGTCACGCCCAACTGGTCGAAGAGTTGAAAGGCGAGTGCCTTTTCCGCGTCAAAGATGCGATCGAGTGTCGCCGTTCCTCCGGCGACGTTCTGCACCGTACCGGAGAGCACGTCCACCACCCGCGCACTGATGACAATCTGGCCGTTGCCCGCCGGCGTGATGGAACCCACCACCACGCGGCGCGCACCGAGGAGTTTCCCGACGCGCGGTGCCGTCCGTGGATCAGCGGCGCCTTCATCGACCAGCGAGAGTTCGCGATAGATGGCGTCGATCCGTTCGCGCTCCACCATCTGCAGCTGCGGCGAGCGGGAGAGGTCGCCAAGCAGAAACGACGACATGGCGTAACTCAGGGGCCGCAGCAGCGTGTCACGTTCGGCGACGAGAAATGGCAAGACGCTCACAGCCCGGGCCGGGATCTTTCCCGCGTCGATGGCCGATTCGTTGGCCACCGCGAGCTTGGCCTCACGATCGGCCGCGTCGATGGCGACGCCTGCACGGCGTGCCGGGGCAAATGAGGCGCAGGCCGCGGTCCCGATCAGCACGGCACCAACCGCGGATCGGCCGAGCAGCGCCCGAATTGGAGTGAACTTCAAGTCAGGCCGTCCAGGTGAGGGGTTGGAAAAGCAGAATGTATTCTGGTTTGCCGAATTCCGAAACACACAGCGCGCTACACCGCTAGCGCGATTACAGTCCCATCCAGTAGCTAATCTTGAGCAGAAAGACGTTGTGCGCCGGCGCGTCAAAAAGTGCGCGCGTGTCACGCCCCAGTGCAAACGACCCCAGCATGGCCTCATCCTCCTGCTGCCGCTGCCACACCAGGAACAGCGTGGAGCCGGGACGATACTCCCAGCGCAGTACGGCGTTCCCGATGAGCGACCGCACATTGAAGTCGCGATCGTCGAAACTGAGGTCGGAGGTGCCGTTCCCGTCGAAATCGACATACCGCCGACCGGAACTGCCCTGACAGGTGCGGCCGCCGGTACATCGGTCACCTGCCGCCCCGACATATGTCCCTTCGGCGAACCGGTCAAATGCGTACGTGCGGGGCGCAGACAGTTGCTTGTAACTCAGGTAGTCACCCGTCGAGAGCAGCGGCTGCACGAAGAGTTGCAGCGTGAGCCGAGGTGACATCGTGAAGTCGATGCGGGTTTCCAGTGCGAGCTCACGACGGTCGAGATCGGCAAAGAGGTACCGCGACCCAAACGTCGGCGCGTACGGCAGCGCCGTCGTCGTGGCGACGTATTGCGCTCCGATCCGTGATCGTTCCCACGTCGGCTCTATGCCGATCTCCACTCGCGGGGACGGGCGAAGGCGAAAATCCACGGCGTATTCCTGGCGCCACCCCGCGCCCTTGGCCCGGCTCTCGTAGGTGACGGACGGCTCCACAACTACCGGGCGACGGCCGTCAGTCGACATGCCAATTGTCATTTGCGCCGAGCGCGGTGTCACCATCATTGGACCGCCACGAGTCCCGTTGCGATCCGTGAGTTCCGGGCTGAGCCGGATGCTGCTTTCCACATCCCAGTAGTTGAGCAACGTCCCGCTCGCGTTGAGCGACACTGAACCGTTGACATGCGCGGCGCCCCACGACGCGGGCGACCACAAATCCTCGATGGCTTCGTGCGACCAGTTGTGAAAGGTGGATGCGGTGAACCGGTACGATCGCCACGTGGCACCGGGCGTGATCTGCCGATACTGCACGCGGGCACCGCCATCGAGCACCTCTTGCCGACTGCTGAAGCCCAGATCATTCACCTCGAACCCGGGCGTGACCTGCGCGGCCCACACGGACCCGGTCCAATGCTGCCCGCGTCGCTTTTCAAGGGTCATGCGCCAATCCACTCCCGACATGGATGTTGCTGTCGAGTCGACCGTGAGGCGCACTGCATCCGGTCGCTGAAAGAAGTGCGTGCTGGAACGCTGCACGCGAATCATCGCTGCCGGTTCACCGACAATGTGACTTGCCGCCACGTAGCCGAAATAGGCGAACGTGCGGTTGTTCCACTGGTGCTCCCAGTCGAACCCGCCGCTGAATGCTGTGGAGGGCAGGAACGCGAACGAACCGTCTGCCTGGCTTCGGCGCTGCCAGGTCGCAATGGCGCCCACGGTTGATTCACCTTCGTTGTAGTCCTGCCGGAGTCGAAACGCCGAGTGCAGCGTGCGCGGCTCTCCGATGAAGCGCTCTGTGCGACCGCCATTGTCATCAAACCAGGCCCGGCCCTTCTCTTCGTCGGTCACGGCCGCAATCGCGCCCAGGCTCAGGCCCCCCGCCGTTCGGCCGGTGAGCTTGGCCGCGCCGACGATTGTCGCCGCCTCCGGAATGTCAACGAAGTCGGCGCCGGATGGCGCACGCCCGCTGGGCCGTCGCCCGATGCGACGACCATAGAATAGCCGGTTGTTGCCGCCGCTCAGGGAAAAGTCGAAGATCCGCGCGTCTTCCACGAAGAACGGGCGTCGTTCCTGGAAGAAGGTTTCGAATGCCGTGAGATTGATCACGGCCGGGTCCGCCTCAACCTGCCCGAAGTCAGGGTTGATCGTGGCGTCGAGCGTGAACGACGACCCCAGTCCGTAGCGCATGTCGAATCCCGCGCGCGCGGTGGTCGTTGATCCATCGCGAAACGGGTTGCCCGGCTCGCGTGGCTCGAACTCCCCGCCCGTCACCAGGTACGGCCGAAGCTCGAGCCGGCGCGGAGCGCGCGCCGTTCGCACGCCGGTGAGCGTACCAAACTGGGACACGAATCCCTGTTGCAGCTCCGACATCAGCGAGAAGTGCGTTTCCTCGTTGGTGCGTGGACGCCCGCGCGCAAAGTTCACGCCCCAGGTCTGCTCACCATCAGCGGTTTCGTACCGAAGTTGCGAAAGGGGAATGCGCATTTCCGCAGTCCATCCGGCGGAATCAATCCGGGCCGCCGATTGCCACACCGCATCCCAGGCATCGTCGGAGTCGTCATCGTTAAAGAGGTACTGGTCGCGCTGCACGTTGGCCGCACTCAGTTGGAACACGTACGCGGTTCGCCGGTCCCGACGGGGATCGAATCCCACTGCGAACCAGTCGGCGTTCCCTTCACCGTCCCTGCGCACGAGCTGGCGGGCAATCGTCGCCGCATCAGCGTCGTGCATGCGCGCAGCCACATAGACGGCCTCGTCGTCGTACAGGATGCGGACGTCCGTCTGATGTTCCGCGGGCGCCCGCTCCACCGGCTCCTTCTGGACAAACCCCGTGATCACCGGAGCCACCCGCCAGGCCGCCTCGTCCAGGCGCCCATCGATCGCCACGGCGCCGGCGCGCCGCACGGCGGTGGCCGACGGGCGCGGCAGCGGGCCCGTTGCGCCGGGGTTGGCCTGAGCGAACAACTCCGGCGGTGTGCACGATGTTGCGACGATGACGGCAAATGCCAGGCGTATCACGACTGAAATCCGGGAATTGGGGTCTGATCGTACGAACGGCGCGCCGGCGAAATCACCGGCGCGCCGTCACCGACACAGGGCTATCTCAGTCGCGAAGCGCGTCGCTGCCGCCGCTGGCTCTCGGCATGCCAAAGCAGTAGTACAGCCCCGCCCCACCGCTCGACACCAGGTTGGCCTGGCTGCAGCCGCGTGAGTTGTGCGCCGAGCCCCACGACGTCGGGTTCTCACCGCCACCCTGACGGTCATGATGGCCCACGCGCACAGATCCGGAACCCGCGCTGTTGGATCGGTAGTTGTTGCAGTTATTGTAGTTGTCGCCCACGTACAGCACGCCGTCAAGCGTGGAACCTGTGATGATGTCGTGCGTGTTTGGCGTGTCGCCCCGCCCATTCACCATCGCGCCCTTCTCGGTGAGCGAATTCTCCTTGCCGAGCTTGGTGTTGAGGCTGTGGAGGTCGGCAACATTGTCGGCGATCTTCACACCCTTGGCGTTGAACCATGGGCCCGTGCCAATTCGGTCGCGTGCATTCTGCATTGGCTTGCCATCTTCGGCGCCCACGCTGAGGTAGGCGCGCCAGCTTAGCCCGGTCGAGCCAGCCGCAGCTGCAAGGTCGTTGCAACGCTTGTCGGCACCTTCGATGCCGCCGAGGTTCGCGCCGTCACCGGAGCCCGCGCTGGTGATGAAGAAACTCATCGGCGCCTGCTGTGCTGCGACCGGCGCGGCGCCGACCGCGAGTGCAGAAAATGCCATGATAATGAGACGCTTCATCTGGAGACCTCGCGGGCAGTGGGAGTGAGCGGATTCCAACCGACAACTGAAAGGTAAAGTGATGCCCCGTGGCGACTTGGCGCCAGCCCGTTCCGCGCAGTGTGACGGCAAGTGGGCCCGCTCAGGTAGGGGAAGTATGAAATATCGAACCCTCCCCCCCAGGTTCGCCGCTCGCGCTTGCGCCTGTGCCGCGATCCTTGTTGTCAGCGCATCGTGCGGCGGAGGCGGCGGCGACGCCGCGCCGACCTCACCAGGTAGTTCGAACCAGACGATATCGAACGTGTCCATCACGGGAAATGCGACCAGTGTCGCGGTCGGCGCAACCGTCACGCTTGGCGCGACGGCCACGAACGCCTCAGGCGGATCCGTGGCCACCACGTTCACGTGGACATCAGCCAATCCGATGGTCGCGCTGGTCGGATCCAGCACGGGCGTGGTCACGGGAGTCGCCGTGGGCAGCACAACCATCACCGCGTCGGCTGGTGGTCAAAACGGCGTACGAGTGATTTCGGTGACGGCCGCCAGCCAGCCGCCTCCGCCGCTGGCCCAGGCCACCATCGAAATGCCGGGCGCAGCATTTTCCCCAAATGCGGTATCGATCGTTGTGGGCGGCACGGTGACGTTCGTGTTTACCGCACTGCCGCACAACGTGTTCTTTGGCGGGGGCGCGGGACGTCCCGCGGACATCCCCGTCACCAGCAATCAGGTGGTTCAACGAACGTTCACCACGGCAGGGCTGTTCAACATCAACTGCACACTGCACCCGGGCATGTCAGGAGTGATCACCGTGCAGTGATCCTGCGTGGTGAGTGCGGGGCAAACGGCGGCTACAGGGAACTGGCACCCGGTAGCCGCCGTTTGAATTCGTTTTCGGGCTCAGCCGCCCCGCCATCAGCCCGTGAGTTTTGCGTCCATCGCAAGGCGGTAACGCTGCGGATACTGCAGGTCGTCAGCATCGGTGCGAATGATGTAGACGGTACCCTGGCCGAACCCGATCAGCCGGTGGTCCTTGGGTAGTGCCACCTTGCCAATCACGCGACCCGCCGCGTCGAATACGTCGTAGGTCGGGATGTCGTCGCCGGGCTTCCGCGTGCGGAGCACCCATACTTCGCTGTTGGGGCGCGCGACGGCGGCGTTTGCCAGGAACGGCGGCATGACGTCCGGCCAATCCGTGAGCGGCGGAATCTCGCCTGGACGTGCACCGCCAATTTCGGTCGAGCGCCGCGTACCACCGCTGCCGGCGTCCACGGTCATCCGCACCGCGTTGCGCGAATTTCTCGCCCGCTGGTCCTCGATCATTTTCTTCACCGCTGCGTCCACGCGGATCTTCTCGTACGGCACCGGGGCGCCCGACGTCTTCCGGCTTGCGGCGCTGAAGACATCGAGGTGGTAGTCCGACGCGCGCAGCACAGCAACGCGTCCGTCCGGAAGCACCGCCCAGTCATCGGCCGGGCTCAGCGGGTTCCCCGTGCCGATGCGCACGTTCATGTTCCCGCGACCGCCCGATACCTGGGCGTTGGCCTTGACGACTTTCCGGTACGCGACCGTGTCGACACGGCGGGCGGCACGGTCGAATCGCAGCACCGCCACGCTGTCGGCCGAAACCATCTCGCCGGCGTCGTTCAGGGAGAACGGCATCCCCTCGTAGTAGATGTTGCCCCTGGCGTCGAAGCCGCGCGGAATTGAAAGGCCACCCAACACAATTCCACCGCGTCCCCCGCGGCCACCCTCACCGCCGGCCGGGGGAGTCGCTGCCTCGAGCCGAAAATCGCGGCCGGTCTTGCCGTCCGGATGGATGGTCAGGTACCGCTGGTTGCCGGCGTCGAACAGCGCGGTGCTGTCGCCCGGCAGCGGAACGAGGCGCATGGGCAGCCCATACTCTCCCGGCCCGGACCCCTCGCGACCGACCGCGGTCGCCGCGCCAGACCGCAGGTCAATGAGCTGAAGGGTCTTGTCACGGGCATCGGCCACCAGCACGCGACCGTCCTTCAGTTCGCGAATGCCGCTGATGGCGGTGAACGGTTCGCCGTACTCCGATTCCGGCTTGGACAGCGTGAGCGGTCGCTGCGCAGCCGCCACTACGGGCGCGGCCACAAGGACTGCTGCTGCTGCGATTCTCAGGGAACGATGCATATGAATGAAGGGGGTTGGGGACTGGCCTATTAGTCCCGTCTGACCAGCTAATGGGTTTCCGACGGGCTTCTACGGCGGGGACGCGGATTTCCGCAGATTGGAACTACCATGAACGCGGATACTGCAACTGATAGGGGGAACGACAGCTTGAGCCGACGCTGTTGTTCCCCCTGTTCAGTATCCGCGTTCATCCTGGGTTATCCGCCGTGATCCGCGTCCACGTCGTAAAACCCGCGTCCCCGCCGTAATACCTATTCCTCGGACGTGAGTTCGAGCACGTCCTCGGGCCCGGTGTCGTCACCCTCGCCGCCCTCACCACCCTCGGCCGAGTCGTCCGGGACCACGCGGGCCACTGCGGTGACGAGATCGCCACCATCGAGATCCATCAGCTTCACGCCCTGGGTGTTGCGACCCGCCACGCGCACGCCGCTGACTGGCGCGCGAATCGTCTGCCCGGTCTTGGTGATGAGCATGATCTCGTCTTCCGGCAGCACCTCCATCAGCGCCACGACGTCGCCGGTCTTCTCCGTGCGATTGACCGTCTTGATGCCCTTGCCGCCGCGCTTCTGCACCCGGTACTCGTCGATGTGCGAGCACTTCCCGATGGCGCGCTCACAGACCACCATCAGCGTGGCCTCGCGCTTGATCACCACCATCCCGATCACGGCGTCGCCCTCGGCGAGTTCCACGCCCTTCACGCCCGTGGTGTCGCGTCCCATGGCGCGGGCATCCTGCTCGTGGAACCGCACGCTGAGGCCGTGCTTCGTTGCGATGACGATGTCGTTCGTACCGCTCGTCACCTGCACGTTGATCAGCTCGTCGCCGTCCTCGATCTTAATGCCCTTCACGCCCGTCGAACGGACGTTCGAGTATTCGGAGAGCGCCGTCTTCTTCACGGTACCGTTCTTGGTGCAGAAGATCAGGAACTCGTCGTCCGTGAATTCCTTCACCGGCACCATCGCCTTGATCTGCGTGTCCGGCGTGACGTTGATCAGGTTGATGATCGGCTTGCCCTTGGCGGCGCGCCCGGCCTGCGGAATCTCGTGCACCTTGAGCCAGAAGCAGCGCCCATCCTGCGTGAAGCAGAGGATGTAGTCGTGCGTGGCGGCGATGAAGAGGTGTTCCACGAAATCTTCGGCCTTGAACTCCGCGCCGACGATTCCCTTCCCGCCGCGCCGCTGCTTGCGGTAGGTGGAGATCGAGGTCCGCTTGATGTAGCCGGTGTGCGTGATCGTGACGACCATCTCTTCGTTCGCGATCATGTCTTCGATCGAGATTTCACCCAGATCGCTGGTGATCTCCGTGCGGCGGTCATCCCCGTACGTGTCCACGATCTTCCCAAGCTCGTCCTTCATCATCTGCATGCGCGCCGGCTTGGAATCGAGCAACGCGGCGAGTTCCTTGATCAGCGCTCGGACTTCCGTGAGCTCTTCCTCGAGCTTCTCGATCTCGAGTCCAGTGAGCTTGGCGAGCCGCATGTTGAGGATCGCCTCGGCCTGCTTCTCGGAGAGCTTGAAGCGCCGCTGCAGCTCCTTCGACGCGCTTTCCGTGTCATCGGCCGCACGGATCACCTTGATCACGGCGTCGATGTTGTCCACCGCGATCTTCAGGCCGTCGAGGATATGCTCCCGCTCGCGCGCCCGGTCAATGTCGTAGTGCGTCCGCCGGACGATGACTTCGTGCCGGTGGTGGATGAAGTGCAGCAGCGCCTCGCGCATCCCCATCACGCGCGGCACCAGCCGCCGGGTGGTGGGATCCGGCACCAGCGCCAGCATGATGACGCCGAACGTGCTCTGCATCGTGGTGTGCTTGTACAGCTGGTTCAGCACCACCCGCGGAATCGCGTCGCGCTTCAGCTCGATCACGATCCGCGTCTCCGACGTCGACTCGTCGCGCAGGTCGCTGATCCCTTCCAGCTTCTTGTCACGCACGAGTTCGGCGATCGACGACACCAGCGTCGCGCGGTTCACCTGGTACGGCAGCTCCGTGACCACGATCTGCGACTTGGAGCCCTTCTCATTCTCCTCAATCACGGCGCGCGCGCGCATCACGATCTTGCCGCGGCCCGTCTCGAGGTAATCCTTGATGCCAGCCGTGCCATACACGTAGGCGCCCGTCGGGAAATCGGGCCCCTTGATGTGCTTGCGCAGGTCGTCCGCCGTGAGCGACGGCTCATCAATCAGCGCCACGACCGCCGCCACGATCTCGCGCAGGTTGTGCGGCGGGATGTTCGTCGCCATGCCGACGGCAATGCCGCTCGAACCGTTCACCATCAGGTTAGGCAGCCCGCTCGGCAGAACTGTCGGTTCCTCGAGGCGGTCGTCGTAGTTCGGTATGTAGTCGACGGTGTTCTTCTCGATGTCGGCCAACATCTCGGTCGCGATGCGCGTCAGCCGCGCCTCGGTGTACCGGTAGGCCGCAGCGCTGTCGCCGTCCATCGAGCCGAAGTTCCCCTGCCCATCCACGAGCGGGTAACGCAACGAGAAGTCCTGCACCATGCGGACCATCGCGTCGTACACCGCGCTGTCACCGTGCGGGTGGTACTTGCCCAGCACGTCGCCGACGACCGTCGCCGACTTCTTGTAGCCACGACCGGGCACGAGGCCCAGTTCGTTCATCGCGTAGAGAATGCGCCGGTGCACCGGCTTGAGGCCGTCGCGCACATCCGGCAGCGCGCGGCTTACAATAACGCTCATCGAATAGTTGATGAACGATTCGCGAATCTCGTCGTCAATGAGCCGCGGGAGGATCCTTTCGCGGTTGATAGGAGCGGTCATTTCCTGGGCGGAAAGAGGGGGTTCCGGGCCGCTGCACTGGCTGAAAAACCGAACGTGGAAATCTACCGGTTACGACGGTGCAAATCAATAGCTTGTCGACCGTCTAACCCATTGGGCTGCAGCGCCTTACAGTACCCACAACCGAGGGTCGTCCGGGAGTGTGGAAAACCTGCCCGGTGGGGGCGCTACAGCCGCGGCGGCGCAGCGTCGTCGGCCAGCCCTTCCGCCGCCTCTTCCGTCGCGACTTCCTTCGCCAGTGCGTCGCGTTCCGCCTTGTACCGGTTGTACCAGGTGCGGGCAATCTCGCCGGCGAGCTCGCGCGTCCCCAGGCCGAACGAGAGCGCCGCCGCCAAGGCCACTGCACCGAAGATGATCGCAAATGCGGTGGTCACAATGTTCGTCGCAACGCCGAGTTCCTGCAGCGACATGAACACGGCAAGCATCACGACGCCGGCCTTGCCCACGCGCGCCAGCGTCGGGCCACCGTGCAGGGCGTGCGTGCTCGCCATGATGAGCCCGCCCACAAAGTCACCGAGGACGATGCCGAGAATCACGATCACAATCGCCGCAATCACGCTCGGCACATAGCCGACCAGCTCCGAAAAAACCGGAGCCAGCGAGTCGATGCCGAGCGCGTTGGCCGCGATCAGCATGGCCGTGAACATCACCACCCAGAACGCGAGGTGGGCCAGGATGCGCGAGGGATTGAAATGCGCCGCCGCGCTATCGACTGCGCTCAACACTCCAACCTTGCGGAGCAGGTCATTCAGGCGAAGCCGGCGCAGCACCCGGGCGAAGCCCTTTTGCACGAGCTTTGCGAGAACGAACCCGACCAACAGCACGAAGCCGGCGCCCAACAGCGACGGAAGAAATTCCCAGAGCAGCGAAAGACTCTGCTGCAGCCGGTCTGTAAAGTTCAAAGCGAGGGCACTCGTGGAAAGATGCCCTGAAATCTAGAAGCGGATGGACCCCAATGTGTAGGATCCGCGCGCGCCTGACGCCGCCGCGACAAAGCCAATCGGGTTCAACTTCAGACTTCCAATGCGCAGACCGGCATCCGCACTGGGCCCGGCGTACCGCTGAGCCAGCGCAACGCCAGCGGCCGCGCCCACGGTGGCGAGCCCTGCCGTGAGCGGAGTCCAGCGCGAGTCCGCAGAACCCGTCAGAAGGGCCACGCCCGCCCCCATCAGTCCACCGGCGATTCCACCCGCCGCCACCCAGCGCCCTTGCTCCACTGAGTGGTCATAGCGCCTGGCAAGCAGAAAGTCGCCTGCCACGAGCCCGGCCAGTCCCCCGACGCTGAGGGCCAGGGCCGTCTCCCGCTCTGAGTGATCGCCGTTGGCGATAGCGGTGAGACCCGCCAGCATGCCGACGCCGGCCGACGCGCTCATCGCCGAAAGATCACCCGCCGTCACGTTGTACGGCGCGAGTGCGACGTACGCCTGGCCAAGCGGTGCACCAGCCACCATGCCGGCGAGCGTGGCGGTCAGACGTGTTCGGTTCCGCACGCCACCCCCGGTCACACCGGTCGCCGTGGCAACGCCGTACCCGGCCAGACCGAGGATGTCCGAGCCGAAGATCGTTGCCGCCGCCTCGCCCGAATCCATCGTGCGGCCGCGCCAGAGGGCAGCCGCCGTTCCGCCCACCGATCCGACCAACATGGCGGTTGCCGCCATATGCCGGTCGGCGCCGCCAACCTCCGCGAGCAGCGCACCGGCAATCGCCCCCCGGATCGGCAGGTGCGTCGCGAGTTGTTGCATGGGGTCGGTGACCTTCATCTGCCGCGAAAACTCCGCGGCGGCGACGTACGAACCGCCAGCGACAAAGAGGTAGCTCACGCCCCACGCTATGTCGTTGCGCGCAACCACCGTAGCAATCGCGGGCGCGTAGATGGCCGCGCCGAGCAGCGCCTGGTTGCGCACGAAGTCGCCGCGGAATCCGGCGGCAATCGCGGGTGACGCTGCAGCCGCCGGCGTCGTCCGCGGGTTGCCGTTGTTCCGCGAAGCACTGTCGGCGAGTTCGAGGCGAGGCCTCGGCGCCGCGTCCTGCGCGTGTACCGCCCAGGGCACGGCCACAAACGCCGCGCAGAGGGATGTGGCCAACGCGGCGCCGAGGACCGCACGCAACGCGGCCAGAATTCGGCGAGGAGTGAGCGATTCGTGCTGTCGAACCACGGGCGTTACCTGATCGGAGAGGGGAACTGCTACCACCGTCCCCCTTCTGACGACTAAACCCGCCCTGGTGTATCGCGCTAGTTCCGCGTGCCGCGACGGACGTCGAAGAGTGCGCTTCTGCGACACTTTGGGCAGATCAACCACTCGCGTTTGCGGGCATAACCAAGGCCAAAGCTCCCGCCGCCAATTGGCCGCTCGGTCATCGCGACGTCGCAACGCGGGCAGCTCGGCATGGCGCCATCGCGGATGGTGGCACGCATCGCCCGCTGTTCGGCCGCCGTGTACGCCGGATCGTCCACTCAGCCTGCCTGCACCTGGATCACGACTTTCCCAAAGTGCTGTCCTGACGCCAGGCGATCAAATGCCTCGCGCCCTCGCTCGATGGGGAACACGGAATCCACAGGCATCGTCAGTCGGCCCGCCAGGACCTCGGCCACCATTGCCGTGAACTCCTGCTCTGACCCCATCGTCGAGCCCAGGATTGACCACTGATTCCAGAAGAGGCGACGCACGTCAGTCTCAACCATCGGTCCGGTCGTGGCCCCGCAAGTCACCAGTCGACCTCGCCGGCCCAGCGCACCGAGCGAGGCCTTCCAGCTTGCCGCGCCGGAGTTGTCGACCACCACCGTGGCGCCCCGTTTCCCCGTGCGCGCGCGCACTTCGCGCGCCACATCCTGGACCGTGTAGTTGATCGTGTCATCGGCGCCGAGCGCGCGGGCCTGCGTGAGCTTGGCCTCGCTGGACGACGTCACCCACACCGTGGCACCGCGCGACTTCGCGATCTGGAGCGCGGCCAGAGCCACCGGACTGCCGATGCCCTGGATGAGCACGAGGTCATCAGCGCGCACCTCTGCACGCGTGATGAGCATGCGCCAGGCCGTGAGCGTGGCGAGCGGAAACGCCGCGGCGACATCGTCCGGAATGGCCTCCGGTATGCGCGCGACGTGGGTCGCGGGCACCACCACCTGCTCGGCGAACGTGCCGGGCCGGTGTTCGCCAAGCACGGCAAACTTCACGCACAGCGGATGCTCACCCATCGCGCAGTACTCGCAACTGCCGCAGCCGATCCCCGGATTGATTACCACCCGGTCGCCGACGCCAACCTGTGTCACGCCCGACCCGACGGCGTCAATCACGCCGACGGCGTCCGATCCCAGGATCCACGGCGCCGTAATGGTCACGCCGGGCAAGCCCGCCACGACGAAAAGATCGAGGTGGTTCAGCGACGCTGCCGTCACCCGCACGCGGACATCCGTCGTCTCGTTGAGCGCCGGTGCGGCGATATCATCGCGGCATTCGATGCGCTCGTGGCCGCCATGCGCGCTGATGATTAGCGCGCGCACGAGCTCTCCCGCCGCGTTCGACGGAGCATCTTAGGCGTGGACGATTGGTGTGGCATGGCCCTATTATGTTCGTTCATGGTCTCGATCAAAGTTCCCCCGCTCGGCGAGTCCATCACAGAGGCGACCGTCTCGCGTTGGTTGAAGCGCGAGGGCGAAGCCGTCGCCGCCGGCGAAACGCTCGTCGAGCTTGAGACCGACAAGATCACAGTCGAAGTGCCCGCACTCAAGGCGGGCGTGCTGACCCGACGTTCGCGAGCTGAAGGCGATGTGGTCGGCGTGAGCGACGTTTTGGGCGATTTGGACGACTCCGTAGGTGCTGCGACAACAGTTGCGCCAGTTGCAACGGCCGCTCCCCCGGCGCCGCGAGCCGAAGCCGCCCGTCCCCCCGAGTCCCCCCACGTCCCGCCCTCTCCCGTAGTTCCCCCGCCGGCATCGCCTGACGTTCGCTCCGCCCCATCCGCCCGCAAGCTGGCCGACGAAGCCGGAGTAAACCTGGCGGAGGTCCAAGGCACCGGCCGCGGCGGAGTGGTCAGCCGCCCAGATGTTGTCGCGGCGATGGCGGCACCAGTCCCTGCCGCCGCACCGGAACCCGCCCATCCCCCCACGTCCCCCCACGTCCCGTCGTCCCCCGCAGTTCCCCCGACGCTTCATTCTCAATTCGCACTCAACCGTCCGGCCACCGAACAGCATCGCGACATTCGCGAGAAGATGACGACGCGCCGCAAGCGCATCGCCGAGAATCTCCTTGCTGCGCAGCACAACACCGCGCACCTCACGACGTTCAACGAAATCGACATGACAGCGGTCGCGGCCCTCCGCGACCGGATGCGCGAACGCGTCGAGAAGACGCACGGCGTGAAGCTCAGCTACATGCCCTTCTTCGCCAAGGCCGCCGTCATCGCCCTTGAGCAGTTCCGCAGCGTGAACGGCAAGGTTGATGGTGATTCCATCGTCTACCACAACTATGTGAACCTCGGCATCGCCGTGGCCAGCGACGCCGGGCTCGTCGTGCCCAACCTCAAGGAAGCCCAGCGCATGGGCGTCCTGGCGATGGCCAGGGAGATTGCGGCGCTGGCGCAGCGCGCGCGAGAGAGCAAACTGACGATCGATGACCTCACCGGCGGAACGTTCACCATCACGAACGGCGGCGTCTTCGGTTCACTCCTGTCGACGCCGATCATCAACTATCCGCAGGTGGGCATTCTCGGGCTGCACAAGATGCAGGACCGCCCCGTGGCAGTGAACGGTCAGGTCGTGATTCGCCCCATGATGTACACGGCGCTCTCGTACGACCACCGCATGATCGACGGCCAACAGGCCGTGCTCTTCCTCGTTCGCGTCAAGGAACTGATGGAAGACCCGGAGTCGATGCTCATCTCCTGAGCGCGATCAACCCCGTCTACTTGAATCGAATCAGGGCTTGCCAGGTGCCGTAAAGGTCACCGGAAACTGGAAGAGCTGCGCGACGGGCCGCCCCGCGCGCTGAGCGGCGAAGAAGTTCGCCTCGAGCAGCGCCACACGCACGGCCTCGCCGAACATGATGTGCGTCGCTGAGACCACGCCGATTGATTCGCGATCGACCTTCCCGTCGGCGCCAATGATGAACTCCACTACTGCGGAACCGCTCACGCCGGCCGCGCGCAATGAATCCGGGTACTGGGGTTGTTGGATTGAGACGATCCGGGCTGGCTGATCCACTTCGGCCGCCACAAAGACCCGCTGCGCGTCGAGCAGGCGCGCGATGGAATCCGCGTCAATCTTGGGCCTGCGCACCGGCCGCTCCCCGTGGCGCGTCCAGATCACGATCGCACCGCACCCCGCGGCCTGCGGCGGACCCTGGAACTGCGCAGGCACGAGCGAGGCGCCCGAATACACTTCGATCGCCTCCACGGTCTGCGGCGGCTGCACATCGGGGTCAAATGGCACGCCGAGGAGCGGTTGCC
>JARIET010000029.1 GCA_031127185.1 Gemmatimonadota bacterium
GCCCATCGAGATGCCGAGCGCGTGCAGAGTGTGCTCTCCGCTCGGCACACGACCTCTCAGAAATTCTTCGCGTCGAGCGCCGGCCAGTGGGATAAACTGCGTGCCGAGTTGTTCGGGCAACGCGCCGAGTTTCTCGCGCTTCTGGGCATGCTCGACGCCGAATGGACTGTCGCTGACCTCGGCTGTGGCACGGGTCAGCTGGCCGGCGCGCTTTCTCCCTTCGTGAAGCGGGTCATCGCCATTGACGAATCTGCCGCGATGCTCCGGGCCGCGCGCGCGCGACTGCCCAATAACAAGAACGTTGACGTCCGACAGGGAACGCTCGAAGAGCTGCCGTTGGCGAACGGCGAAGCCGACGTCGCGGTGCTTTCGCTGGTGTTGCAGTACATCGCTGAGCCCGGCGAGTTGTTCGCAAGAATCCGGCGCGCGCTCGCGCCCGGCGGACGACTGATCATTCTCGACCTCGTGGCCCACGAACGCGCCGATCTGCGTGAGCAAATGGGGCATGTCTGGCAGGGCTTCGACTCGGCGCAGATCGTGGGGTGGGCCAACGATGCCGGATTCAAGCGCACAACTGTGGCCGAGGTGCCCACCCAACCCGCAGCCGCCAATCCTGGCGTGTTTGTCGCGGTGGCACGGATATAGCCGCCGTTCCCTGCCGCACTCTGTCTACCGTCCACTGTCTACTGTCAACTCGCAGTTGTCCGGCCCTAACACCTCCACTTACACAGAGAAATGACTGTCGCTCCCGCCCCTCACGCCTTCACCGCCGCACACTTCGCCGGTCGCCCCCCGTTCAAGGTGCGCGATATCTCGCTCGCGGAGTTTGGCCGCAAGGAGATTCGGCTCGCCGAGTTCGAAATGCCCGGGTTGATGGCGCTCCGCCAGGAATACGGCGCAAGCAAGCCGCTCACGGGCGCCAAGATCATGGGCTCGCTGCACATGACGGTGCAGACCGCCGTGCTCATCGAGACACTCACCCACCTTGGTGCCGATGTGCGCTGGGTGAGCTGCAACATCTTCTCCACGCAGGATCATGCAGCCGCGGCGGTTGCGGTGGGTCCGCATGGAACTGAGGCAGATCCCGCGGGAGTGCCCGTGTTTGCGTGGAAGGGCGAAACGCTCGAAGAGTACTGGTGGTGCACCGAGCAGGCGCTGATGTGGCCTGATGGCACCGGCCCGAACCTGCTGCTGGACGACGGCGGAGATGCCACGCTGCTCGTCCACAAGGGCGTGGAGTTCGAGGCCGCTGGGCGCGTACCGCAGCACAATCCCGCCACCGAGAGCGAGGAGTACGGCATCATCCTCGACCTTCTCACAGCCGAGATCAGGAAGGACCCGGCGCGTTGGACGAATGTTGCAAAAGACCTGAAGGGCGTCTCGGAAGAAACGACGACTGGTGTACACCGGCTGTACGAAATGATGAAGGCGGGAGCGCTGCTTTTCCCGGCCATCAATGTCAACGACTCGGTGACGAAGTCAAAGTTCGATAACCTCTACGGTTGTCGCCATTCGCTCACCGACGGCATCCTGCGTGCCAGCGACGTGATGCTCGCCGGCAAGGTTGCGGTGGTGCTCGGCTACGGCGACGTGGGCAAGGGCTGCGCGCAGGCGCTGAAGGGGCAGGGCGCGCGCGTGGTGATTGCGGAGATTGATCCGATCTGCGCGCTGCAGGCGGCGATGGAGGGCTACCAGGTCACGACGCTCGAGAGCGTGGTCGCCACCGCCGACATCTTCATCACGGCCACGGGCAACAAGGACATCGTCACGGCCCAGCACATGGCGCAGATGAAGGACAAGGCGATCGTCGGCAACATCGGTCACTTCGACAATGAAATCGACATGGCCGGGCTCAAGTCCTACCAGGGAATCGAGCGGATCAACATCAAGCCGCAGTACGACGAGTGGGTCTTCCCCGACGGCCACAGCGTGATGGTGCTGGCCGAGGGCCGGCTGCTCAACCTGGGCTGCGCCACCGGGCACCCCAGTTTCGTGATGAGCTGTTCGTTCACGAACCAGGTCGTCGCGCAGATCGACCTGCACCTGGCGGCACAGGGCAAGCCGACCGTCTCGGGAACCGTGTACAACACCAGGGCCGTGTACACCTTGCCGAAGAAACTCGACGAGAAGGTGGCGCGCCTGCACCTGGAGAAGATTGGTGTGAAACTCACCAAGCTCTCCGCCGACCAGGCGGCGTACATCGGCGTTGACGTGAACGGGCCCTACAAGTCTGAGCACTACCGCTACTAAGGGCTCCTATTTCATCCAGAGCACGGCGTAAAATGCGCCGCGCGATCGGCCCTGGGAACTGACCTCCGCGCGGCAGCCGGCGCTACGCAGGTACCGAGCGATGGTGCCGGAGGCGTCGGTGCCCGGCGGATAGAGCTCGATCATCTCGACTTCATCGGCGCGCCACGTGTCCAGCGTGGTGCTGCCGATGGCCCTCCGGCCGTCCTGCACCACGCAGATCGCTGTGCGCGCGCGCGTGAGGTCCGTCGTGAGGTGGGTCGCGGCCTTGAGATGGAGGATGGCTTCGCCGAGCGCCATGTTGGCGAAGGGCGCGAGGTCGTCCGACGAAATCACGACGGAGCGACCGCCTCGCATCGACATGCGCAACGCTGCGTCGCGCCACGCAATGATCGCGTTGTTGCTGGTTCCGCTGCGATCGCCGCGCGCGGTGGCACCCATGCGCTCGGGTAGTGTTTCAAGGCGGACAATCACGCCCCGCCACTCAGTAAGGCGCACGGCCGTATTGGCCATGAAGTAGCCGTCCTTTGTGACGCGGAAGACGATCGTCCCGGCTCGGAGTCCGGTGATGGTGAACCAACCGTCCTCGCCGGTGGTCACCGTGCGGCGGTCGCTCGAGGCAATTTGCACTGTGGCACCGGGCACGGGCTGGTCGCGTTCGTCCACAACGATTCCGGACAGCACGGTGATCTTTTCACGCACGGTGACCGTGTCGAGTGCGGCCGGTTGCGCGAGCACCGTGATGGTGACATCGAGTGATCGTTCCGGAATGCGAACGGCCGCGCGAGCCGGCAGATATCCGATGCCGCGCACCACGACGTCCTGCGGACCGCCGGGCGCATCGGTAAACGCGAATCGTCCACGGGTATCCGTGCGGGTCGTGAACGTGGTGCCCTCGAGTTGCACCTCGATCCCGGCGATCGGAATCCCCGCCGCGCTCAGGACGCGCCCGCTCACATTTGGCTCAGTGCCCTGTGCCGACGCCACGGAACCTGCAACGACGACCAGTGCCGCGGCGATGAGCACCGCGCGGGCGATCTGGTCACGCGTGCGCCCGGTCAGCGGCGCCGTTCGCTTTTCCAGAAGTCGATGCCGCCCGCCTGCTGGCCTACATCCACGCTCGCGACCTTCTTGAGCGCCATGAGGTCGATGATATCGACCGTTCCCGGCTGCGCGCCGGTCCCCTCGACCGAGATGAACGCGTAACGGTCGTCGTCCGAGACGGCGACACCGTGCACAACCGTGCGCGTTGTAGGTATCCGCGCGAGTTCCTTGCCGGATCCGGCGTCAAAGACAGATACGGACGCGCCGCGCTTGTTTGTCGCGATGAGTTTGGCGCCGTCGTGTGTCACGCCGAGGTTGTACACGCCGGGGCCTGCGGGGATCCGCCGGGCGACCTTCCAACTCGTGGCGTCCACTTCGACGATGTCACTCGACCGATTGCAGGCGATCCACACCCGCGTGCCATCCGGCGATGGCAGCGCCCAGGTAGGCGAGCAGGTGATGTCTCCGGGTTTCGGAGGTTCCATACCATGACCGCCGGCATCGTGCGTTACGGGCGCGCCGCGCTGGGGCGGCGGCCCGGTCATTCCCATCTCCTTGCCGGCGGTAAGCAAGAAATGCCGCGACACGGCGAGCGATTTCGTGTCGATCTCCACCAGCAGTTCATCCATCATGCAGGTCGAGTAATGCCGTAAACCGTCAGCCGTAAACCGTGAGCCATGCGGCATCGTGCAGGTCGGGATTCTCGCGACTTCGACCATCTCATCGGCGGCTACCACAGACACGGACGATGGTACCATTTCGCCGTGCAGGTTGAAGTTCACGACGTAGACGTAGTAGCCATTGGGCGACGCTTGCAGCGACGCCGGAAAACTGCCGAGTTGTACTTGCCCCTTTTGTGCATCGTCCGCAGTGGAGTATTTGGTCAGGCGACCGAACGGCATCCCGTGCGCCGTGGAGACGAAGTACCACTTGCTGTCGGGCGACGTGCCGACTCCATGGGGTCCCGCCAGTTCCGTCGGGGCGAACCCTACGTAGCGCTCGCGCTCGACCTTTGCCCCGTTGGCGCCGAACCGGATGAGCGCCACGCGGTCCACGCTTTCCGATCCGACAAAGAGCAGGTAGTCCCGATCCTGCGCCGCGACCGGCGCAGCCGCAACGAACGCGGCAGCGCCGACGGTTACGCAGCGGCGCAGCAGCGATCGCATCAGGGTACGATGGCGGACTTGGGTACGATCTTCACGAGCGACAGCCCCGTGTTGAAATCATTGATGTAGGCGATGCCATCCTTCACCACCACACCCCAGGTCATCGTCGTGTTCGGGATGAAGCCCTTCGGGTCGCTGGGCATGAAGTCCGCGATTTCGCGCTGCTGCGCTCTGAGGTCGCCGCGAAGTTCGCCCGAAATATCAAACGCGCGGAAGCCGGCGTTGTACGCCCCCATGTATAGCGTGTCGCCGGCGATCCAGATGTTATGGACGCCGCCGTACTCCGGCTCGTAGTACGCCACCGACTTCGGGTTGGACGGGTCGCTGATGTCCACCACCTGCAGGCGCCCGAAGGCTCGCGCGGGCGCCTTGCCCATCAGCTTCTGGATTTCCGACTGCGAGAACACTTCATCAGCGATGAACACATAGTTCTTGTGCCGCCAGGCCGTGTGCGTGCCCCGGATGAAGCCGGGGCCGTCTGTCGCCTCGACCTGCTTGTAGAGCGTGCCCAGGTCGTACTTGAACTGTGAGACCACGGTCGGGTTGGACGGCGAACCGCCATTGGTTCCCTTGCCGATGTCGAGGATCACCAGCCCGTCGTTCCAGTAGCTCGCGTAGAGCATGCCGTCGCGGACGTCGATATCGTGGAGCGAACGTCCGGCGTCGGTGCGCGGAGTCTTCCAGACGGCCACTTCCCTTGGCTTGGCCGGATCGTTGATGTCGATGATGTGCAGCGCGCCCGTGCCGTCGTTGGTCAGGTAGATGTGGCGGCCGAACCGGGGCTGGGTGTACACGTACGCCGAGTGCACACCGGCGGTGACGCCCTCCGTGAACTCGCTCACCTTCCTGGGCTTCCGCGGATCGCTTGAGTCGTAGATCACGATGCCGTTCTTCCGGTCGTCGGCGCCCTCGCGGGTCACCACGAGCACCTTGCCGTCTTCGGACGTCATCACGTCATTGATCACACGTGCATTGACCATCAGCGAGTCAATCACGGCAGGCGCGCCCGGATTGGAGACGTCGAGGATGTAGACGCGGTCACCGCCGAGGTGGGTACCGAGGTAGGCGATCGGCGCGGTGGGGTGCACCCACACTTCCGAAGTGGCAAACGTGTTCCGCACCACCGACCCCAGTAGTTTCGCCGGGCGCCGGACGTCTCGAGCGGTCAGTGTGACCGTGGCCTGCGCCGTGCGCTGGCCCAGCATGGCCGTCACGGTATACGTGCCGGCCACGTAGCCAACAAAGGCGCCGCCGGCGTCAATGGCACCGTCGCCGGGGGCAAGCAGCCACGTTGGAGTCAGGCCGTCAATCGCCGCCCCATTCGCATCACGGGCGCTCAAGTGGAACCGCACGACATCGCCGGTGCGGGCCTGCGGCGACGCGGGGGTGAGCGAAAGCGTACCAACGCTTGCGGGGATGACCTGTATCGAAATCGTGGTTGTCGCCGACCCTGCCTTCGCCGTGATCAGGGCGCGACCGGCGGCCACGCCGACGATGCTGCCGTCGGCAGCCACACGGGCAACGCTCGGCGAGGAGCTGGCCCAGGCGACGGCGTCTGGACGCAAGTCGCCGGCTTTCGACAGCACTCGCGGCTTCATGGTTACGCTCTGTCCCACCAGCAGCTTGGTGACAACGGGGGCGAGGTGCACGCTCGCAGCCGGACCCGGGAGTGCGCGCACCTCCACCTGGGCGATGACCGGCTTCTCGTTGCCGACGACCGCACTCACCACCACGGGGAGCGTACCCACGGCGCCCGAGGTCACGTGTCCATCGGGCGTCACGATGCCTTCGAACTGGCCGCCAACTTGCTGGAACCGGATGGTCGCACCCGGTACCGGCCTGCCGGCGGCGTCGATGGCCTGCGCCTTCAACCGAAGGGTATCGCCAGCCGTCAGCGATGCCGGTGCGGGCGTCACGACGATGCGTGACACCGTTTGGGCCGAAAGTGTCGCCGGGAATGCCAGAACGAAGAGCAGTCGCTGCATGGTAGGGTCCAACCGTAGAAAGGGACAAACTGCCGCACGCCTCACGCGGGCGCATCGCATAAATGTATGATTAGGCGTCGGCGCTGCAGGGTTGGCCGACAGGACCGCAAAATTTTCTTCCGCCTCGACCCACCGACTGCCCATGACTTGTCGACCCGCGATTCGCCTTGGCTTCGTCGCCCTGCTCATCGGAATGACTGCGGCGACCGCACCCCACACCGCGGCTGCGCAGCAACGCGGCGCGGCGCGCCGTCCGGCGAATCCGGCCGCACGCCCGCCGATGGATCGCGCCGCGGCACGCCTGCACGCCCTTGAGCTCCTCTCCACCACGCCCCTGGTCGACGGCCACAACGACCTCCCCTGGGCTATCAGGGAAGAGCCCGGTATGCAGCGCGACGTCGAGGCCTACGACCTCCGCAAGAAGACCCCGCACCAGACGGACCTGGCCCGTATTCGCGCCGGAAAACTCGGTGGGCAGTTCTGGTCCGTCTATATCCCCGGTGATGTGAAGGCCTACGGCTACGCACGGATGCAGCTCGAGCAGATCGACATCGCGCGGCGGATCATCGCGAAATACCCGGAGGCCTTTGTGCCCGCGGGAACGGCGGCGGAGATTCGCAGTGCGTTCCGGAACAAGCGCATTGGTTCGGTGCTCGGCATGGAAGGCGGGCACGCGATTGAGAACTCCCTGGGCGCGCTGCGGGCGTACTACGACCTCGGCGCGCGCTACATGACCCTGACCCACAACGTGACCCTGGACTGGGCCGATGCCGCCGCGGATTCAGCCCGGCACGGCGGCCTGACCAACTTCGGGCGTGAGGTGGTCCGCGAGATGAACCGGCTCGGCATGCTCGTCGACCTCTCGCACGTGTCACCCGGCGTGATGAGCCATGCGCTCGACGTCACGGAGGCGCCCGTCATCTTCTCGCATTCCTCCGCGCGTGCGATTGTGGATCACCCGCGCAACGTGCCCGACTCAATCCTGCAGCGGCTGCCGAAAAACGGCGGCGTGGTGATGGTGACCTTTGTACCCGGGTTTGTCTCACCGGCGATTCGCGCCCGCACGCTGGAACGCGGGCAACAACAGTTGGCGCTGCGTCAGCGCCACGGTGCCGACACGGCCGCAATCGCGCGCGGCCTGCGCGACTGGGACACGGCAAACCCTGCCCCCAAGTCCACGTTGGCCGACGTGGCGAACCACCTGGATCACATCAAGAAGACGGCGGGCGCGGACCACGTGGGCATCGGCAGCGATTTTGACGGTGTGGATGACGATCTTCCGGTTGGACTGGAGGACATCTCCACGTTCCCCGACCTTTTCGCGGAGTTGATCGTGCGGGGATGGTCTGACGCGGAGCTGCGCAAGCTGGCAGGCGAGAACGTGCTGCGCGCGTTGGAAACGGCGGAGAAGGTGGCGAAACGCTTGCAGCGCGAGCGCGCGCCGAGCACGAAGACCATCGAGGAGCTCGACGGCCGCCGGTCGCTGATGTGAGCCCAGCGAGTGACTGCCGCTCCCAGCCGTGCGTCTTCGGTCCGTGAACCGTGAACCGTCAGCCGTAAGCCGCTAAATGGCCCACCAGCCCCGCGCCTCCGCTGACGAAGTGATGGAGCAAGCCCGCCGCCAGTTCCTCACCACGGTGCGCGGGACGCTCGACGCGTTCGACCAGCTCGCCGCGCAGCTTGCCAGCCAACCGTCGGCCGAGCAGTTGCTGACGCCGCTGCGACGCGAGTTGCACCGCCTCAACGGTAGCGCGGCGACGTTCGGGTATCCGCGCGTCGGCCGGATGGCCGCGGCCCTGGAGGGTGCGGTGAAAAAGTGGGTCGCCGATCCCAACCTCGACCGAGAGCGGCGAGGGCCGGTCGTCGCACGATTCGCGCGCTCACTGCGCGAGCAACTGATGACGGAGGCCGAGACGACAACGGTGCCCGGCCGACGCCTGCTCATCGTTGGCCTGCGCGACGCGGTGGCGGTACCGCTGACCACCGAGGCCAGCGCCCGGGGCTATCAGGTGGAGCGGGTCAGCGCCGATGAGCTCGATGAGGCGCTTGAAGACGGTGCGCCGCAGGCCGTGATCGCCAGTGATGCGACCAGGGGACTCGAGGAACTGCGGGGAGTGGCTCGTTTGTTGTTGCGGAAACGCGATGCCGGAGGTGCGCCCGCCAGCGCGCCGGTGGTCGCCGGCCCGGCGGGGATCCGCATGCTCGACGTGCGCACCGAGCCCGCCGAGGTGCTCGACGCGCTTGAGGCCGTCGCGGATTTTGAACGCGAAGCGACCGGCAGCGTGCTCGCGGTGGACGACGATCCGGTCATGCGAACGATCGTCCGCGTCGCGGCAGAGCAACTGAACCTGTCCATTGAGACGGTGGCCGATCCGGCGGCCTTCCGAGCCGCCTTGGCGACGATGATCCCGTCACTCGTGGTCATTGACGTCGAACTCGGCGGCAGCAGCGGATTGGATCTTGTCCGGGAAGTGCGCGCCATGCACACCCTGATCAACGTCCCCGTGCTGGTGCTGAGTGGGCATGCCGATGTCGGGACGCGGGACGGTGCATTCAGCGCCGGGGCCGACGATTACATGTTGAAACCGTTTGCCCCGGCAGAATTTCAGCGGCGCGTGGGTGCGCTGTTCGAAGGCACGCGGCGCCGGCTGGCCTCCACCGGGATTCACGCTTCATCCGGCGTCTCGCTCCCGTCACGCACGCTTCGCGATCTCGATAGCGAATTGGCGCAGCGCGGGCGCAGCGGTGTCAGCATCGCCGTCGTCGCTCCGACGGACGCGCCAGGCACGCCGCGTGCCACGGCCGCATGGCATCGCGAGTGCGGGCGGATCGCGACCGCGGCCACGGAAGCCGGCGGTATTGCCGGGCTCATCGACGAACTCACACTGGCCGTGCTCCTCAAAGGGGGATCGGCGCCCGCCGTGGACTGGCTGTCGGCCCGGGCTGACGAACGCCCCGAGCATACACCCCCGTGGACGGCGGGCATCATCGCCGGTTCGGCGCTCGGACCGGAAGCCACGGTTGTGGCGATTCTCGCCGCGGCGCGTGAAGCCCGGAATGCCGCACGCGAGGCCAATGTTGCGGCCTGTGAGTGGAACGCCGATGATGCCGACGTGGCGCCCGATGTCGTCGTCGTCGAAGATGACGCGGCGCTCGCCGACCTCATTGTGTTTGCGCTCGAAACACGCGGATTGACGCACCGCCGGTACGCCGACGGCATCTCGGCGCTTGAGGGCCTCCTCCGCATGCGATCGCGGAACGGGCGGACGATGATCCTGCTCGATGTCGACCTGCCCGGCCTCGACGGACACACGTTGCATGAGCGCTTGCGCATTGCCCGGCCCGGGCAGTTCGACGTCGTCTTCCTCTCGGTGCACGGCACAGAGGCCGAACAACTCCGTGCCTTGCAGGCCGGCGCGGTGGACTATCTGCTCAAGCCGGTCAGCTTGCGGATTCTCGCGGCAAAGCTGAGCGGATGGCGTGCCCGCGCCAGACCGGTGTGACGCCAACCGCCATTCTCGGTGTTGCCGCGATTGCGCAGGCGGTGTTTCTCGCGGCGTTGATTGCCTTCCTCCTCTTTCGACGTCGCCGTACCGTTGTGCGAAGCGAACGCCTGGCCGTGCTGCTCGTGGAATCGCAGGCGGCGCTCAAGGGTTGGATCGCCGGCGAGGGGATGATCGAACCGTTCATCCGGTCGCTTCGTGAACTGCCCGCCGAGAGCGCGCTTGACCTGGCCGCACAGCTGGCTGCGTCGGTGCTCACACCCGATTCCCGCGAGGCCTTCGCCGCCGCCGTGCGCGATGAACCCTGGATACAGGACATCCTGGGACGCGCGACGTCCCTCGCATGGTGGCACCGTCGCGAAGCGGCGCGGGCCCTGGCGCTCGTAGGCGGGCCGTCTGACCGCGTGGTCGTCGAACGCCTGCTGGACGATCGTCAGCCGGCAGTTGCCGTGCTGGCCATTTCGGCGTTTCCGCGCGTTGCCGACGCAGCGATGATCGGTCGTGCGCTCGACCGCATGCCGCAGCTGCCGTCTGTCATCCGGCGGTTCCTCATCGCCGCGTTCCAGCAGTTGCGCACCGCGGTGGAGCCGGAGCTGATGCGGCGGCTCACCCCTGCGGCGGAGCCGTTCGTGCTCCGGCGATGGATCGATCTTGCCGGCGAGCTGCGGCTGAACGGCGCGCTCGATCAGGCAGCCGCGCTCGATTCGCACCCCGATGCACGCATCAGGCGCGCCGTGGCACGCGCCCTCGGCCGTCGCCCACACCCCGACTCACTCGCGGCATTGCGTGCGCTCTGTGCCGACGCGGATCCCGGCGTTCGTGCGGCTGCGGCGCGTGCGATGGGCCAGCTCGGAAGCGTCGTGGCGCTCGCGCCGCTCAGCCGGGTCGTCCACGACCCGGCGTGGAATGTCCGCTACGAAGCCTGCCTCGCCTTGGGAAGCCTGGGAGAGCGCGGGCGCGCGGCCCTCGGCCAGCTCCGGGCCGACCCCGACCGCTATGTCGCGGACATGGCTCGCCTGATCAGCGGGCTCGGTGACGGAGCGCTCCTCGAGCTGGTGGCCGAGTAATGATCCCCGCCGAGTGGATTCAGGTCATTCGCGAAGGGCTCGCCACGGCCGATCGCATAGCGCTCGTCTATTTCCTGGCGCTCAACTCGTTCTATGCCTTCCTGCTCATTGTGTCCATTCCGGAACTCTGGCGGCATTGGCAGGTGAGCGAGGATGAGGTGCTGCAGCGGCTGCTCGCGTCGGACGCGCTGCCGCCGGTGAGCATTCTCGTGCCCGCGTACAATGAGGAAGTCACGATCGCGGCGAGCGTGCTCTCGTTTCTGTCGCTCAAGTATCCGCGGCTTGAGGTGATTCTCGTCAACGACGGCTCGCGTGACCGCACCGTTGACGTGCTGATCAAGGAGTTCGATCTGTACCAGGTGCCGCCGGCCTATCCGCGGACGATTGCCACAAAACCGATTCGTGCCGTGTACCGCTCGCGCATGCATTCTCGCCTGATCGTCATCGACAAGGACAACGGCGGCAAGGCCGATTCACTCAATGCGGCATTGAGCGCGGCACGGCACCCCTTTGTGCTGGCCGTCGATGCCGACACGCTCATTGAATCCGACGCACTCCTGCGGCTCGCCCGCCCGTTCGTGCTCGGGACACACGTGGCGGCAGTCGGGGGCACGATTCGCGTCGCCAACTCCTGCCGCGTGGAGATGGGGCGCGTAGTTGACGCGCGCGTATCGAGCGAGTGGCTCGCGGGATGCCAGGTCGTCGAATATTTGCGCGCGTTTCTGTTTGGTCGCCTGGCGTGGAACCGGCTCGGCGGAAACCTGGTGATTTCCGGCGCCTTCGGCCTGTTCCGGAGGGACTATTTGCTCGACATCGGCGGCTACCTCACTGGAAATGTCACCGAAGACATGGACCTCGCCGTGCGGCTGCACCGGTACCTGAAGGAACGGAACATCAAGGCGCAGATGCCGTTCATTCCCGATCCGGTGGCGTGGACGGAGGTGCCCTCGAGTATTGCGGTGCTGGCCCGCCAGCGCGAGCGCTGGCACCGCGGGTTGATCGGGACGATGATCTCGCACCGCAAGATGTTGCTCAACCCGCGCTACGGTGCCACGGGTATGGTGGCCATGCCGTATTTCGTGTTTGGCGAACTGCTCGCGCCGGTCGTGGAAGTCATGGGCTACGTGCTGACCATCGTCGGATTCCTGATTGGCGCCATCAGCTGGCAGTTCGGGCTCCTGTTCCTGGCCGTCGCCGTGGGATACGGGACACTGCTCTCGGTCTGGGCCGTCGTGTTGGAGGAGATTTCGTTTCGCAAGTATCGTCGGCGGAGCGACACGTTGCGCCTGCTGGGATTTGCCTTCATCGAAGGCCTGGGCTTTCGCCAGATGACCGTCTGGTTCCGGCTCCAGGCATTCTGGAAGTATTTCCGCGGTGTGGAGAGCTGGGGTGCGATGACGCGACAAGGGTTTGCCAACAAGAAGTCCGAATAGGCGCGCACCCGGGACGACTATATTTGCGGAGGCGGTCGACGGCGCCAGCCGCGCGCCTGCGACGGCCCCACGCACACCGGTCCCCACATGCCCCCGACTCCACACACGCCGCTCCACGCCCTGCACGCCGCCGGCCAATCGATTTGGCTCGATTACATCGACCGCACACTGGTGCTCAGCGGCGAACTGGCGCGCCGGATCGGTGACGATGCGCTCACGGGGATGACGTCAAACCCGACGATCTTCGAAAAGGCACTGGGGCAGGGTACCGCGTACGACGTGCAACTCGCGGAACTGTCAGGCGACCGCACACCGTGGGCGATCTTCGAGGCCGTCGAGACCGACGATGTCCGTGCCGCCTGTGATGTGTTTGGCGGCACCTATGATCGTTCACAGGGTATCGACGGCTTTGTGTCGATTGAAGTCTCGCCGGGTGCGGCGCACGACACGGAGGGCACGGTGCAGGAGGCGCACCGGCTCTGGCGCGCCGTAGACCGCCCCAATGTCATGATCAAGGTGCCGGGCACGCCAGCGGGATGCGCTGCGCTGCGCCGCCTCATTGCCGACGGCATAAATGTGAATGTGACGCTGCTGTTTTCGTGCGCGGCCCACGCCAATGTGATCGAAGCGTATCTCGCGGGGCTTGAAGACCGCGCGGCCGCAGGTCGCGCACTCTCGCGGGTGGCGTCGGTCGCCAGCTTCTTCGTCAGTCGTGTGGACTCCGAGATCGACAAACGCCTGGACGCCATCGGTACACCGGAGGCGCTGGCGCTGCGGGGTAAGGCTGCGGTGGCCAATGCCAAGCTGGCCTACGCACTCTTTGTGGAGCGCTTCTCCGGAGCGCGCTGGGATGCGCTCGCGGCCAGGGGCGCGCAGGTGCAGCGTCCGCTATGGGCCAGCACAGGTACGAAGAACCCAGCGTATTCTGACGTGAAGTATGTGGAAGCGCTGGTGGGGCCGAACACGGTGAACACACTGCCGCCGGCCACGCTTGATGCCTTTCGCGATCACGGCACCGTGGCTCGCACGGTTGACGCTGATGTCGCCGCTGCACGGGCGGAAATCGCCGCCATCGAAGCGCTTGGCATTTCGCTCGACGGGGTCACGGACAAGCTGCTCGTCGAGGGCCTCGAATCCTTCCAGAAATCTTTTGATGGCCTGCTTGCTGGAATCGAGAAGAAAATGAGTCGCATCGCGTGATGCACGCGCGAACGAAGATCGTCTGCACGATCGGTCCGGCGTCGTCGGATCCTGCGGTGCTGCGCGCGATGGTCGCCGCCGGGATGAACGTCGCGCGCATCAACTTCTCCCACGGTACACACGACGGTCACGCCAAAGTCATTGCCACCGTGCGCGCCATTGCGCATGAGACCGGTCGCCCGGTGGCCATTCTCGGCGACCTCCAAGGCCCGCGCATTCGCATTGGGGATCTGCCGGCCACGCTCGATATCGTACCAGGCACGGCATACACGTTTGTGCCGGAGGGCAGCGCGCAGGGCGCCGATATCCCCGTCACCTACGACGACATTGCGCGCGACGTGCGGGTCGGCGGACGCATTCTGGTCAACGACGGCCTCCTGGAGTTGACCGTGACGCGCGTGGACGGTGATCGCGTCAGCGTGACCGCGGTGTACGGTGGGCCGATGAAATCGCACAAGGGGATGAACCTCCCCGGTACTGATGTCTCAGCCCCGGCACTCACGGCAAAGGACCGCGCCGACATTGCTTTTGCTGTGGAGCAGGAGCTCTCCTACATCGCGCTCAGCTTCGTGCGTCGCCCGGAGGACATCGCGCAGCTGCGCGCGCTGCTTCCCAAGGGGATGTTGATCGTCGCGAAGATCGAGAAGGACAGTGCGGTGGACCGCATCGAGGAACTGCTGCAGGTCACCGATGCGGTGATGGTCGCGCGCGGCGACCTCGGGGTCGAGCTACCGTATGAGCGCGTGCCACTCGAGCAGAAACGGATCATCGGCCTCGCCAACCGCTACGGGCGCCCGGTCATCACGGCCACGCAGATGCTGGAGTCCATGATCGAGAACCCGAGGCCGACGCGGGCCGAGGCCAACGACGTCGCCAATGCCGTGCTCGACGGCACGGACGCCGTGATGCTGTCGGCGGAGACGGCCTCCGGTGCAAATCCGGTGCTTGCTGTCGAGGCCATGCATCGGATCGCCGCCGCTGCCGAAACGCATCCCGTGCAGCGCGGCCTCGGCCTCGACCGGCTTGAACCCGGCAGTGCCAGTGTCGAGGAGACGATCGCCTCGGCCACCGTGACCGCGGTACGCCTCATCGGGGCGCGCTGCGTGATCGTATTCACCAAGAGCGGATTCAGCGCCCGCGTTGTCGCCGCGCGCCGGCCAGGCGTCCCGATTGTCGTGCTCACGGATCAGCCGCGTACCTGGCACCAGTTGGCGATGGTCTGGGGCGTTTCACCTTTCCTCGTGCCGCATTGCGACACCTACGACCAGATGGCGCGCGCCGCTCGCGAACTTGTCATTCGCGAGGGGTTTGCCGTGGCTGGCGATCGCGTGGTGATCACGGCGGGCGTTCCGTTCGACGTGCCCGGCTCGACCAACACGCTCAAGGTCGAGACGGTCTGATGTACGCCGCCGGGTTCCGCCCCGCGTGAAGCTCACCTTCCTTGGCACCGGCACCAGCTTCGGCGTTCCGCAGGTGGGGTGCCGCTGCGAGGTGTGTCTGTCAACGGATCCGCGCGACAAACGCAACCGCGTGGCCGCGGTTGTGGAGGAGGGAGCCGCACGGCTACTCATCGACACGCCGCCCGAGTTGCGGCTTCAGCTGATTGCCAATGACGTGGATCGCGTGGACGCCGTACTGCTCACTCACGATCACGCCGATCACACCCACGGACTCGATGATGTACGGGGCATCGGAGCTCAGGCTGGGGTGCCGCTGCCCTTCTATGGCCCGGCAGAAACCATGGACAGCGTGCGTGCGAAATTCGCGTATGCATTCGATCGTTCGGTCACCGCGCTTCCCGGCACCTCGAAACCGGAGGCCACCCTCACCGCGCTCGAACCCGAGGTCGTAACAGAGATTGCCGGATTCACCGTGACTCCCGTCGTGGTGCCACATGGGCGGATGCGCGTGTTCGGATATCGCATCGGTGACGTGGGCTATGTCACCGATGCTAAAGAGCTGCCCGACGCCGCGGTGGCGACGCTCGCCGGCGTGAAAGTGCTGGTCCTGAATGCGTTGTTCCGGAAAGTGCACCCGACGCACCTCTCCATCAGCGAGGCGGTGGAGACGGCGCGACGGATCGGCGCCGAGCGCACGTTCCTCACACATCTCACGCACCGGATTTCGCACGCAGCACTTGAGGCCGAACTCCCTGACGGCATTCGGCCTGCGTTCGACGGACTTCAAGTCACGGTGGACTGACGATGCCGCTCCGCCTGGACGATGCGAGGATGATGGCGGCGGCGGTACCCTCTGGGGTGGCACCGACGGAGTGGAATGATCTGGCCATCCGGTTCGGCGATGTGTACGTGGCCGTGACGGCCGAACGCGCAGCCGGTCGGTATGGATTCCTCGAACTCGAGGCGCAGGCCGGCGAAATCGCCCGCATCCGTGAATACGTTGCCGGGAGTGCCGGTCGGTTCGACGATGTCGTCGTGCTTGGCATCGGCGGTTCGGCCCTCGGTGCGCTCGCGTTGCGAACGGCGCTTGGCGGGGCCACGGCGACCCCGCGGCTTCACGTGCTCGACAATGTGGATCCTGCGACCATGCACGCGTTGCTGGCGGTGCTCGCGCCGGCCCGGACGCTGTGGTGCGTGATATCCAAGTCGGGTGGGACGGTTGAGACGCTCTCCCAGTATGCCATCGCGCGAGCATGGGTTGAGCGCGCCGGGCTTCCCACCAAATGGCACTTCGCCGTGGTCACTGACCCTGAGGTGGGCCCGCTTCGCGCACTCGCTCGGCGCGACGGGCTTGCCGTGTTTGCGGTACCCGCCAACGTCGGAGGGCGGTTCAGCGTGTTCACACCGGTCGGCACGCTGCCCGCCGCACTCGCGGGATACGACCTCGCTGAGTTCCTCGCCGGTGCGCAGGCAATGCGCGACCGCTGCGACACACCGACGCTGAGCGAGAATCCGGCAGGATTGCTTGCGACGCTGCTGTGGCGCGCACATCAGCGCGCGGGGCAGGGAACGCACGTAATGATGCCCTACTCGGACGCACTGCAGGCCATTGCGCCGTGGTTCGTGCAACTGTGGGGCGAGAGCCTGGGCAAGCGCGACGCCGA
>JARIET010000030.1 GCA_031127185.1 Gemmatimonadota bacterium
TCCTGGGGCGAGCAATCCACGTTTGCGCCTGAATCGAGCACCACAAGCGGCATGCCGCGGTCAGTCGGAAAAAGCGTGCTTATCGCCGGTCGGGTCAGTCCCTCATGCAGGCGGAGGACGACCGTTGACGCAGCCATCTGGGCGCCGGTGTTGCCAGCGGAAACGAACCCATCGGATTTGCCGTCAGCTTGCAGCCGGAGTCCGACGACCATGGAGCTTTCGCGCTTGCCGCGGATGGCCACCGACGGCTTGTCCGTCATCTCGATCACATCCGGCGCGTGGACGATTTCGATCCGTGCCGCGTGTGCAGCAGGCACCCCGCCCTGCTTCGCCAGCTCGGCACGGACGACGTCCTCGCGCCCGACCAGCTGAATTGTGACGTCACCCGGCAGGTCGCCAAGAGCGAGCAACGCGCCCGCGATCGTGGCCGCGGGCGCGTGGTCACCGCCCATCGCGTCGAGAGCGATGCGCGGCATCAGGAAATCAGGCTTCGCGTGCTGCGGCGACCTGACGGCCAGCGTAATAGCCGCACTCCGCGCAGATGCGGTGCGGGCGACGCTGTGCGCCGCACTTCGGGCATGCCTGGATCACAATCGGCGCCGCCTTCTTGTGCGTGTTGCGGGCGCGCTTCTTACGCTTCGATGTCCTTCTTTTCGGTACGGCCATGGGTTCTCACTCGTGGGACTTCCGGGTGCACACGTGCGCACCCTGGTTCAAATTGGCGCCGCAATCCGGGCAGAGCCCCCGGCAATCCGGGGAACACTCCACGAACGCGGGAATGTCCAGCAACCACTCCTGTCGCACAGCCGGCCGGAGATCCACTTCCGTGCCGCCCCGACCCTGACCAAGCGGAAGTACATCGGGGTCCTCTTCGTCGACGTGGAGTGCGTCGGCGTACAACACATGCACTTCCGTCGTCTGGGAAGTCACGACTTCCGTAAGGCACCGACGGCATTCGCCGGTCACGTCACCAGTCAGCGTACCGCTGAAATAGTACCGGCCGTGGCCTGCAACTGAGAGCCGTCCCGCCACCACCACACCCGCCCCCCTGGGACGGGCATCCCCTTCCTGCCAGACCTTGTCGTCGGGATCGAGCGTTCCGTTGACTTGAATCGCCCCGGCGCTGATAGTCTGCGTCGGAAAGGACAGCATAAGGGCTAAATATGCGACACTAGCCGACGTTGGTCAAGTTGTGGTCAATCTTTGACTTACGCCTATTTCGGCCGCCCGCCGGACTGCGCCGCGACTGAAGCCGACCGCCCAAGCTGTTCTTACCCGCGGATACAGTCGGTCTCGGAGAAGAAGAAGCGCGATTCCCGCGCAGCGTTCTCGTCGGAATCTGAGGCGTGGATGGCGTTCCGGCCCTTCGATTCCGCATACAGCTTGCGCACCGTCCCGGCGGCCGCTTCGGCCGGGTCCGTCGCGCCGATGGCGTCGCGAAGCGCCAGCACAGCGTTTGCCTTCTCCAGGATCATGGGCATGCAATCACCGCTGGTCATGAACTCGACCAACTCGCCGTAGAAGGGACGGCCCTTGTGGACTGCGTAGAACTCGCCGGCCTGGGCGGTGGTGAGCCGCATCACGCGGGCAGCCACAACCTTGAAGCCTCCCTGTTCGAGATGGGCGATGATCTTGCCGGCTTTGCCCGCGCCAAAGGCGTCAGGCTTGATGATGGTCAGAGTGCGGTTAGTCATGTCTTAAGCTGGTAGCTGATAGCCGAATGTTGTTGTTGAGAGCTGGGGGCTTGCAGTTGATCTACTACTTCAAGCGAGCGCGAATCAGTTCAACGAAATCCATCGGGCGCTTGGCAACGCCAATGCCACACTTCTCGAATGCTTCGATCTTCTCGGCGGCGGTTCCGGCCGATCCCGAAATGATCGCGCCGGCATGCCCCATTCGGCGTCCGGGCGGCGCCGTCTGACCGGCGATGAAGCCGACCACAGGCTTCTTCATGTGCTGCTGCACATACTCGGCGGCTTCCTGCTCGTCCGTGCCACCGATTTCACCCATCATGGCAATGGCTTTCGTCGCCGGGTCCTTTTCGAACGCCTCGAGGCAATCGATGAAGTTCGTGCCGTTGATCGGATCGCCACCAATGCCCACGCAGGTGGTCTGGCCGATGCCGGCGCGCGTGAGTTGATATACGACTTCATAGGTCAGGGTTCCTGAGCGGCTGACGACGCCGACGGGGCCCGGCGTGCAGATACGCCCCGGGATAATGCCCACCTTCGACTCACCTGGCGAGATGAGCCCTGGACAGTTCGGACCGAGCAGGCGAACGCCGCGCTCTTTCACGAAGGGATACACCTTCGTCATGTCGAGCACCGACACGCCTTCGGTGATGCACACCACGAGCGAGACCCCCGACGCAGCTGCCTCCATGATCGCGTCCGCCGCATACGGCGGCGGCACATAGATCACACTGGTGTTGGCACCCGTCGCCTGCACCGCATCGGCAACCGTATCAAACACCGGAACCGTCCCTTCGAACTTCTGGCCGCCCTTACCGGGTGTCACGCCAGCAACAACCTGCGTGCCATACTCCATCATCTGCTTGGCGTGGAACGAGCCATCGCGTCCAGTGATGCCCTGGACCACGAGCTTCGTCTGCTTGTTGATGAAGACGCTCATTGGGCGCCCCCCGCAAGCTTCACCGCCTGTTGCACGGCTTCATCCATATCTGACGACGCCTTGAGGCCGTGGTCAGCGAGAATCTTGAGGGCGATCTCCTCGTTGGTGCCCGTCAGGCGAATCACCAACGGAACTTTGAGCGGGTTCTGCTTCAGCGCGGTTACGATGCCGTTGGCCACGTCGTCCGTGCGCGTAATGCCGCCGAAAATGTTGAAGAGTATTGCCTTGACGTTCGTGTCTGCCGTGATGATGCGAAGCGCGTTGACAACCTTCTCCGGATTCGACGACCCGCCGATGTCGAGAAAGTTTGCCGGTTCGCCGCCGTAGTATTTCACGAGGTCCATCGTGGCCATCGCGAGTCCCGCTCCGTTCACGATGCAACCAACGTTTCCATCGAGCTTGATGAAGGTGAGGTTGTTTTCCCGCGCATCCACTTCGGCGGGGTTCTCACTTTCCACATCGCGCAGGGCCTCGAGATCCGGCTTGCGGTCGAGTTCGTTGTCGTCGATCACCATCTTGCCGTCGAGTGCAATGATTTCGCCGGTGGGCGTGACGACGAAAGGATTGATCTCGGCAAGCGAGCAGCCATTGGCCATGAATGCCGCATAGAGTTGCTGCATCACCTTGGCTGCGCCTCGCGCCAGCTTTGCGTCCTTGTACAGGAAGAACCCAAGCTCGAGCGCTTCAAAGGGCATCAAGCCGTAACGCACATCAACGGCGTGATACTTGATCTTCTCGGGTGTGGTGGCAGCCACCTCCTCGATGTCGATACCGCCGGCTGCGCTGACCATGAAAACAGGCTTCTTGCGCGCGCGGTCAACGATGATGCCGACGTACGCTTCGGTCGCGATGTCCGCGGCCGGTGCGATGAGGACCTTCTGGACGGTCAGGCCCTTGATCTGCATGCCCAGGATCTTCGAGGCCTTTTCCTGCGCCTCGTCGGGGGTCTTGCAGAACTTTACGCCGCCGGCCTTTCCGCGGCCGCCCACGTGAACCTGAGCCTTGACCATGACGGGGCCACTGAACTTTCTGGCCGCTTCTTTCGCGGCGGCGGGCGTTGTCACGACCTCGCCTGCGGGCGTGTTAATGCCGAACTGACGAAAGATGTCTTTCGCCTGGTACTCGTGGAGGTTCATCTCGCGTGCAGGGTAAGGGACTGGGTGCGAACGCGCATTAGACAGCCACGAAATTTACCACGGGTACCGCTTCAACGCCCCCTTACAATGTGTGCGCCCTCCCACGTCCTCCCACGTCCCGCTGTTCCCCTGTCTCTCTGTTTATCTCCCACCACGCAAGAGCGCTCCCAGCGCCTCAAACGCGATCCCAAAGGCGTTCCAGTCACCACGACGCATCGCGTCGCTCATCTGGCGGTGAAGCTGCTCCACAGCGGCGCGAAATGCGCCATTCCGGGGCACGCGGACGCTGGCAGAAAGACCCAGCGCTTCCGCCATAGTCGCAGCCGCCCGGGCCTTCCCTGCGTGGACCGTTGAGACGCCGGCCACTACCGGCGGTGTATCGGCGCCCCACTCATAGTGTGTTTGCAGGAACGCCGCGTCGCCGGCGGCGGGAACTGCCTGCACACGCCCCCGCCGTGCCCCGGGCCTCTGACGTCCGATCCCGGCGCTGTCGGCACTTTTTTGTAGCTGGTCGAGCAAGTCGCTCCAGCGCGGCCCGGCCGGCATTGGATGCCAGCGTGTGAATCCGCTACCATCGGCCGTGACGATTCCGGCCACCGTCCCGGACGCATCGAGCAACGCTTGCGACCAGCTGAGCTCAGGTGCTGCGTTGACGGCACGAGCCGCGGGCGCTGAAGTGCCGGAGGTCAGGAACAGCGCAGGAGCTTCGCCGATCAGGTCAGCATCGGCGTTGTCGGTGGCCACGGCAAGCCGGGCGGCACCCGAGTTCGTGCCGAGCCCGGTCCGCGCGAGCGCCGTCGCTTGCAAGGCGGCCCAGTCAACCGGGGGCGGGTGCGCTGCCGCGAGCCCTGCCGGGAGGTCGGCGCGCGCCAGAAACATGGTAGGGTAGCGGCGCATCCAGATTCGCATCAGGCCATCAGGCGATGGCGCGGCCGCGAGGGTCACCTGCCCTGTGTTGGCATGGACAAACGCGGTCGCTGCATGGTGGACGTACGACCGGAGTTCACCGGCAAAGATCAAGCGGTCGGCCAGCGGATAGAACCGTGCCGTGGTGAACAGCTCGACCACCCAGTACAGGGAATCTCCGCGAACAACGGGCACGATGGTCGGACCGGCGACGAGGAACGGAACCAGTGCCGACACGCGTTCGGCGGCGTCGCGCCGATACACGAGCTTCGGCCGCGGTCCAATGGCGTTTGCCGCCACCAGACTCGGTGCCCGGAGGCTCCAGGCGATCCCCAGCCGATCAGCCGTCCGTTCAAACGCCGGCGCGGGAACGTGGCCACCACTGTCGGCCACGATCACATGCCCGGAGGCCCCTGGGTGCACCAGGAGCTCCGGCCAGCCCACGAGGGTGGGATGCAGGATGTCGAGTGGCACAGCCGGGAGTGCGTGCCCGCGCTCGTCGGCGCGGGTGGGATCGAAAGTCGTGGCGGACCAACGGCCGCCGGACGTCTTCGGTTGAGCGACTACAGTGGCGCGAGGCATTCCGCGCTCATGTGACCAGGCGAGGCCGAACGTCGGCCGTCCGCTGACGGCGGCATCTCCGGCCGCCCTGACCAGCGCTGCGGGGTCCCACAGCGCAACGCGAGCCGGCAACGCATTGACGGATGGCGGGTCTGCATCGGCCTGCTGAATCTCGTCAACGCCAAACGCGCGGCGCGTGAAGAGGCGCCGCGTGGCATCGAACGGACGCGTCAGTTCGCGCACTTGTGATTCCGTGAAGCTGCGCCCGGTTACGCGCGGCAACACCGACTGCGCCAGCGGCCCGCCCGCCACCGCAAGGAGACCGGCGAGAGCCACCAGCCGGGGGTGCCCGTGCCACCCACCCCAGAACACGACAAATGCCGCCACCGACGTGAACGCCGTAATCCACGTCTGCATCGGCATCCCGACCCTGTGATCAAACGGGCCAAACGTGTTCGCGGCATCCCGGACGGTCGATGTGATCGCGAGCCCATCGATGCGACTACGCCAGGCGAGCAACAGAATGCCGATCGCGGCCAGCGTGACGAGATGCCGCCGGCAATACGCAGAGACGTATATGCCCCGCGCCTGAATCCTCAGGCTTGGTGTCAATGCGTAGAGGGCCACGATCAACACGGTGATGGTCACCATCACGCGCCCAGCCCACGCATATAGATCCAACTCGAATGGCAGCCAGGTCATCGCGAACGCGAGATCGCGATCGAGGTAGGGATCCATTTCGTTGATGCGGTCGGCGGTCCGCGCGAGCGCGAACGTCGTCCAGTCACCGGTCGGCGAGGAGAGGAGCAGCGCAAGTACCGCGGACAGGGCGAACACGGCGAACAGGAGCACCCGCGCCGGGACGGCCTCGCCGATCTCCAGGTTGCCCAACCGTCGCGGCAGGACGAGCGAGACGATCGAACGCCGCAGGGCAAACAGGTTCACGAACGCAAACACGAACCCTGCGCTCGCCGCCCCGGCCCTCCACGCCATCTCATGCATCAGTTTGCTACGTAACACCGGTAGCGCGCCGAGGGCGTCGAACCACTGCCAGTCAGCGAATATCACGGACGCCCACCGCCCCGCCACAAGCGCGATGGCAACCGCCACCAGCAACACCAGGAGCCAGCGGCGCATCAGTGAGATCAGGCCGCGGAGAAGGTCACGCCCTGCGTTTGCAGCCAGTCGGAGAACTCGCGACGAATGGCCGCCACGCGATCCTCTGATCGCGCCTCGATGCGCAACACCAGGATCGGTTGCGTGTTCGAGGCGCGAATCAGCCCCCAACCATCACCGTACATCACCCGCGCGCCGTCGACCCCGATAACCTCACGGAGCGCGCTGAAGTGGGCGAGCGCCGCTTCCACGACAGCGAACTTGCGATCGTCGGCACAGTCCACGCGAATCTCCGGTGTCGACACGAATCGTGGCACATCGGAGAGCAGTGTCGCCACCGACTGGCCTGAATCGGCCACGATGCGCAGCAGCCGCGCCGCGGCGTACAGCGCATCGTCGTGGCCGTAGAATCCTTCCGTAAAGAACATGTGCCCCGACATTTCCCCTGCGATCGGCGCGCCCAACTCCTTCATCTTGTCCTTGATGAGTGAATGTCCCGTCTTCCACATCACGGGTGTGCCACCGGCGGCCGTTATGCCGTCAGTCAGGGCCTGGGAACATTTGACGTCGAAGATGATGGGTTGACCCCGCCCCGTGCGTGCCAGCACATCGCGGGCGTACAACAGGAGCAGGTAATCCCCCCAGATGATGGTGCCGGTGCCATCAACGATTCCGATGCGATCCGCATCTCCGTCGAAGCCAATTCCAAGGTCGGCACCCGTGCGGCGTACCGAGGTGATGAGGTCCTGCAGGTTCTCCACGACCGTGGGATCGGGATGATGATTCGGGAATGTGCCGTCGCTTTCATCGAACAGCATCGTCACGTCGGCACCGATGCGCTGCAGGAGACCCCGCGCGACAAGGGAAGCGGCTCCATTTCCGCAATCGGCAACGACCTTCAGCGGCCGTGACAGCCTGCCGGTGCGTGTCACAAGATCGTCCACGTACCGCTCGAGCACCGACGCCGTCACCACGGACCCCACACCCTCAGGATGTACGCGTCCCTCAGCCAGTGTGCGGAGTCGCTGGATCCCATCACCATGCAACGACGCCGTTCCGACACAAATCTTGAGGCCGTTGAACTCGGGCGGATTATGCGACCCAGTCACCTGGATGCCCGCCGCCACATCGAGATGGTGCAGCGACCAGTACACCGCCGGCGTGGGTACGACGCCGATATCGGTGACAGTGACGCCGCACTCGGTGAGGCCTCGAACGAGTGCAGCCACGAGACGTGTTCCGCTTGGCCGATTGTCCCGCCCGACCACCACGCGCGGTGCGACGCCGCGTTCCACAAGCAGGGCGGCAAAGCCGCGCCCAATCGCGTACACCGCGGATTCAGTGAGGTCGCGGTCCACCACACCACGGATGTCGTATTGTCGAAAAATCCCTGAGTCGATCATCCCGGGAGGTTAACGACGAGGGGCGGCTGAGTCACCGCCGCCCCTCAATCCCAACACACTCCTCTGCCCTGACTCAGTTGAAAGGAACAGTCGGGAACGGGTTTCGCGCTTCCGGGGGCGTGATGGCGGCGTTCGATGTCGCCCAGCCAGCAAGCGCCCCCGGGAAGAGCCCAAGCACGAGCAGCATCACCACGCTGCCGACCAGCACCATCCTCGTCAGCGGCTGCAGGGTGGCTGGCTCCGCCGCGCCTTCGGGGCGCGGGCGCATGAACATGACCCGCACAATGTGGAGGTAGTAGCCCGCTGACACCACGGAGGTCAGTACCAGCACAACGGAGAGCGGCACGAGACCGCGCGGAGAGGTAAGCGCGGCCTGCAGGACGTACCACTTGGCGAAAAAGCCCGCACCACCGAAGATCGGGAAGCCGAGGAGGGCGAGCATGCAGACACCGAATCCGACCGCCAACCACGGGCGCGTGGACCACAGGCCGTCGTAGTCGGCGATGGGCGTGGCGTGCTCGCCAGGCTTCTGTACCGCACTCACGACGGCGAAGGCACCAAATGTAGCCAGTGTATATGCCACGGCATAGAACAGGAATGCCGACGACCCGAGCGGCGTACCTGCGGCCACCGCCACCAGGAGATAGCCGCCGTGCACAATGCTCGAATACGCGAGCATGCGCTTCATGTTCCGCTGGGCGAGTGCCACCACGTTGCCCACAATCATCGTCGCTGCCGCCACCCACCAGACGGGAGCAAACCAGGCACCGTCAATGAGCAGGAACGCCTCGATCCACACGCGGAGGAACATCGCAAAAGCGGCAGCCTTCACCGCCGCAGCCATATAGGCGGTAATCGGCGTGGGAGCACCTTCGTAGGCATCGGGCGCCCACATGTGGAATGGCACGGCCGCAACCTTGAACGCGAAGCCGATGAGCAACAGGCCCACGCCAATCAGGAGCATCGCGTGGCCGGCGAGCGCGAAACTCGCAATGCGTTCGCCCACAACAGCAATGTTCGTGGTTCCCGTGGCGCCGTAGATCAGCGCGATTCCGTAAAGCAGGAACCCGGTGCTGAACGCTCCAAGGAGGAAATACTTCAGCGCGCCTTCGGCCGATCGAATGCTCCCGCGGTTGATTCCCGCGAGCACGTAGACGGCGATCGACATCATCTCTACGCCGAGGAAGAGGATCATCAGGTCGCGCGACGCAGCCATGATCATCATCCCGGCCGCGGCGAACAGGACCAGGACGTGAGATTCGCCACCCATGATCCGGTCACGCGGGTTTGACTCGATGCCCATCGCAATGGTCGCCGCCGCGCTAAGCAGGAAGATGACGTCCGCTGCCCAGCGGAACCCGTCCACCGCAATCACGCCCTCAGTGGCCGTGAGCCCGCGCGAGGCGAACCACAACACGGCCGCCACGGTCACGGCAATCACCACGAGAGATGCGTAGCCCACATTCCTCTGGTGGGCCGCGCTCTCAGGACGCCACGCCGCGTACAACATCAGCACCATCGCCCCGACCATCAGCACGATGTCGGGAACCAGGGCGCCCATCAGCCCCGCGGGTGTCGAGAGATCGAAGTTCATCGTCCCTCTCCCGGCGTCGCGACCGTAGTGTTGGCTTCAGGCACTCCGCCCATCTGCACCACGAGTCGGGTGGCGGCGGCATGCGTGCGGTCGAGTAGGGGTTTGGGATAGAACCCAATCCAGAAGATACCAATGATCAGCGGCACGAGCAGGCCGACCTCGCGCATGTTGAGATCCTTGAGCGCAGCGTTCTCGGGCCTGGCCAGCGGGTTGTAGATAATCCGCTGCAGCGCCCACAGGAGATACACCGCCGCAAAAATCACGACCGTCGCCGAGATGACCGCCGCGATCGGTTGCGTGCGGAACGAGCCGATGAGTACGAGGAACTCGCCGACAAACCCGTTCGTCCCGGGAACGCCAATCGAGCTCAGCGCAACGATGGTAAGCATCACCGCGAACATCGGCATCACCTTGGCAATTCCGCCGAAGTCAGCGATCTGCCGGGAATGCCTGCGCTCGTAGATCATGCCAATCAGGAGGAAGAGGGCGCCCGTGGAGATGCCGTGATTGATGTTCACGAGTAGCGCACCCTGCACCGACTGCGTGGTGAAGGCAAAGAGCCCAAGCATCACGACGCCAAGGTGGCTCACCGAGCTGTACGCCACGAGCTTCTTGAAGTCCGGCTGAACCATGGAGACGAGAGCACCATAGACGATGCCGACCACCGCCAGCACGATCACCGTTGACTTCACCATCGGATGGGTCGCGGCGTACGGAAAGAGCGGCAACGCAAATCGAATGAAGCCGAAGGTGCCCATCTTGAGCATGATCGACGCCAGCACCACCGAGCCGGCCGTAGGCGCCTCGACGTGGGCGTCCGGCAGCCATGTATGGAATGGCCACATCGGCACTTTCACGGCGAACGCAATGAAGAATGCGCCAAAGAGCCAGAGCGCGGCGTTCCCCGGATAGTTCCCCGACTGCACCAGCGTGTCGTAGGCAAAGACCGGAACGCCGTCCGCGCCCGCCGTCTTGAAACCAATGTAGAGAATCGCCACCAGCATCAACAGCGAACCAAGCATCGTGAACAGGAAGAACTTCAGACTGGCATAGAGACGCCGCTGGCCACCCCAGATTCCGATGATCAGGTACATCGGAATGAGCATCAGCTCCCAGAACACATAGAACAGCACGAGATCCAGCGACATGAAGACGCCGAGCATCCCGGTCGTGAGCAGGAGCAGCATGGCATAGAACGCGTGCGGCTTCTCCTTGATGCTCGTCCAGCTACCCAGCACCGTGAGGGGCATCAGGCAGGTGGTGAGCAAGATCAGGAGAACCGCGATGCCATCCACGCCAATGCGGAAGTACACGCCCCACGCCGGAATCCACGGCACGGTGACAGCAGCCTGCCACTCCGCTGACGAGTAATCCACCGACCACCAGAGTCCAAGCGAGACAATGGCTTCGACGAGGAAGAACAGCAGGGCCGTCTTGCGAGCGGACGACACCTTGGCCGCGGCGTCCGCCGTGCCAGCCGTCGATCCCTGTACGGCGAGCATCACCGCGCCGATCAGGGGCAGTGCCAGCAGCAGCGTAAGGATCCAGCCGTTGTATCCCATCGAGTTGAGCATTGCAGTCATTGAGCCGTGATCCTCAAGAGGCGCGCGCAAATGCGCGCAGGACGAGGACCGCTCCGATCACGAGCAACCACGCATAAGTACCCACTCGCCCCGTCTGCAACTGGCTGCCCACCCAGCCGAAGAAGCGTGCGAGTGCCGCGGTGCCGTTGACCAGCATCGTGTCGATAATGCCCACATCCACGCCGGCCCACAGCACGCCCTTGGACGCGCCGTAGATCGGCTTCACCACCGTGGCATCGTAGGCTTCATCCACATACCACTTGTTCTCGAGCACGCGCTGAATGCCCGTGGCAGGCACCGCCGCGTTCTTCGTCGTAAGCGCTGCAGGCTTGAGGCGCGTCCAGGCAATCGCAATGCCCGCGATGGCGATGGCCACTGCGGTGCCGATCAGCAGTTCTTCGGTCGTCGCTGACAGGTGCGCGGCGCCACCGGCAACACGCGACGTGGCAGCCCCCACCACCGGTTCAAGCCAATGCTCGAGGGTAGCGGTCGGGCCCACGGGAATCAGGTCGGTGATCACCTTCGGCAGGTTGAGCCATCCGCCGGCCAGGCTCAACACACCGAGCACAACGAGCGGTCCGGTCATTACCCAGGGCGCTTCGGCGAGGTGTGGCTTCGCCGCGTCGCCCGTGCGGTTGGGGCCGTGGAAGGTGTAGAGCATCATCCGCGTCATGTAGATCGCGGTGAGCAGCGCGGCGGCGAGGGCCAGGACCCAGATGAGGTAGAGGACCGTTGATCCCGGCATACCGAGGAGCGTGGCATCTGCGAGCGGCGAACCATGGGCCCGAGAGAACACCGCCGCGAGAATTTCGTCCTTGGAGAAGAAGCCCGAGAAAGGCGGGACACCGGCGATGGCCAGCGTCGCGATCCACATCAGCGTCCAGGTAATGGGCATGAACTGCTTCATGCCGCCCATGTTGCGCATGTCCTGTGCGTCATCGCCGTGGTTGTGCGTGGCGTGATAGGCGCGATGCATGACGTAGATCACCGAACCAGAACCCAGGAAGAGCAGCGCCTTGAAAAAGGCGTGGGTGATGAGATGAAAAACGCCGGCCGTGTACGCGCCCACTCCAACGCCCACGAACATGTAGCCGAGCTGCGAGACCGTCGAATACGCAAGGACCTTCTTGATGTCCCACTGCTTAAGGCCGATGGTCGCGGCAAAGATCGCCGTGACTGCGCCCGTCAGCGCCACCGTCAGCGAGGCCACCGGCGCGATAGAGAAGAGCATCGAGCTGCGCGCCACCAGGAAGACACCCGCCGTGACCATCGTCGCGGCATGGATCAGCGCGGAGACGGGTGTCGGGCCGGCCATGGCGTCGGGTAGCCAGGTATAGAGCGGAATCTGCGCGCTCTTGCCGGCGCAGCCCAGGAACAGAAACAGACAGATCGCCGTGACCACGAGTCCGCCCGGCGCAAACGAACCCGCGCGCTCCGCGATGGTCACGTAGTCGAGCGAACCCACGTGCGCGAAGATCATGAACATCGCGACCATGAAACCAAAGTCGCCGATGCGATTCACGATGAAGGCCTTCTTGCCGGCGTCGGCGTTGGCCTTCTCGCTGAACCAGAACCCGATCAGGAGGTAGGAGCAGAGCCCGACTCCTTCCCATCCGACGAACGTCACGACGTAGTTCGCGCCGAGCACCAACAGCAGCATGAAGAAGACGAACAGGTTCAGGTACGCGAAGTAGCGCGGATACCCTGGGTCGTCCTGCATGTAGCCGACGCTGAAGATGTGGATCAGCATGCCGACGCCCGTGATGACGAGCACCATTACCATGGAGAGCGCGTCGAGCTGCAGCGCGGCATTGAGCTGCAGCGAACCAGCCGGCATCCAGCTGAAGAGCGTATTGATGTACGGGTTGTGCATCTCGGCCCCGCGCATCGCGAAGAAGATCGCGAGCGCGAGGCCGAACGACAGCACCATCACCCCGGGGCCGACAATCGAGGTAATGGCCGCAAACTTGTGGCGCACCGCGGGAGCGTGGTCATCGTGACCATGAGCATCATGGCCCGTCCCCCCATGTCCTCCCACGTCCTGATGTTCCCCGTGGTTGGCATGTTCCCCGTCGTGACCGTCAGGGTCCGCAGGTCCAGCGACATACGCGGACTTCAGGGACAGGGCACCATTGATCAGGAACCCGATCAACGGCAGCAACGGAAGAAACCAGACGAGCCTGGCGACGGTTTCGGCGAGTGGATGAGCTTGCATGGTCGCCGATCAGCCTCGAAGCAGGTTGATGTCCTGCAGGTTCACGGATTTCTTGTGCCTGAAAATGGAGATGATGATCGCCAGCCCGACGGCGGCCTCTGCCGCGGCGACGGTCATCACGAAGATCACGAACACCTGCCCCGTGGCCCCGTACACTTTCGAGAGGGCGACGAAGCTCAGGTTGACGGCGTTGAGCATCAGCTCCACGCACATGAACACGATGATCGCGTTGCGGCGCGTGAGCACACCCACCACACCGATGGTGAAGAGGGCCGCCGAGAGCGCGAGTGATTCTGCAAGCATGAGTTATGCGCTCCGCTTCTTGGCCAGAACCACGGCGCCGATGATGGCCACGAGCAACAGCACGCTCGTGAGTTCGAATGCCAGCAGGTATTCCCGGAACAGCGGCGCGGCGATGGGACCGATCACGCCAGCCGGCCCGGCCAACACCTCGGCCTTGGGCGCGGCGGGAAGCGAGAAGTTGTATGCCACTCCGCCGCGGGAGAGCGCCATCAGTTCCGCGACCAGCGCCAATCCCAGCAGTCCAGCAGCCAGGCGACCCCAGCGCCCGCGGATGTCGTTCAGCTCTGACGGATGCCCGAGGTTCAGGAGCATCACGACGAACAGGAACACGACCATAATTGCGCCGGCGTACACCAGCACCTGCATGACGCCCACGAACTCCGCATTCAGCATCACGTAGAGCGCCGCCAGCGCAAACATCACGACGACCAGCCAAAGCGCGGCCGCCACCGGACTCTTGCGCGTGACGAACACGATCGCGCTGACGAGCGCGATCAGCGAAAACAGGTAGAAGTGGAACGTGTAAAAGAGTGGGAGAAACTCGTTCGCCATCGCCGGCTATTCTCCCTTCGGGACGGCGGGATCCCACATCTCGCACACCGGATGCTGCTGCGCCGTCAGACGCTCCAGGTCGTACACGAAATCCTTCCGGTCGTACTCGGCATTCTCATAGTGCCGACCGACGTGGATCGCCTCTTCCGGGCAGACTTCCTGGCAATAGCCACAGAAGATGCAGCGGAACTCGTCGATCTCGAACACCAGCGGATAACGATTCCCTTCCTCGTCTTCGCCGGGAACCAGTTTGATACAGTTCGCCGGACAGACCGTGGGGCAGAGCCCGCAGGCCACACACTTCGCCTTGCCGTCTTCGGTGGTGAGCATCCGGTGCGTGCCGCGCCAACGTGGCGAGATGTCCCAGCGCTCGTCGGGGTACTGCACGGTGACCTTGTGCGGGTCGACGAGGTGCTTGAACGTGAGCGCGAGTCCCTTCACCGTTGCGCGCAGGTAGCTCACCTCTTCGATCGGACGCTCGAGGACCTTCACTTTGATCGTCATGAGTCGCTCAGGCCCCCTTGTCGGCCGCGGGATTCAGCGTGCTGCGTCCCTTGCTCGCATTCTTGAGCCGCGCCACTCCAACGGACTCGAGCCGCGAGTAGGCCGGGCTGATCAACCGGCCACGATCCAGCACGAACAGGATCACGCCCATCAGCACCACGTTGATGCCGAAGAGCACGGCGCCGAACATCGGCCCGCGCGCCACGCCGCTGGCATCGAGCGCCAGCACCGCCGACGCCACGACCACAACGTAGATGAGCGCAATCGGCAGCAGGATTTTCCAGCCCAGTGACATCAGCTGGTCGTATCGGAATCGTGGGAGTGTCCACCGAATCCAGATATAGAAGAACACGAAGAACAACACCTTCGTCGCAAAGCTGCCGAAGGTCAGGATGCTCTTGAGCACCGTGTGCGGGCCGCTGTTGTCCCATTGCGTGAACGGGATGTCCCAGCCGCCAAAGAAGAGCGTGGCCATCATCGCGCTCGCCGTGATCATGTTGGCGTATTCGCTGATGGGGAACATCGAGAACTTCATCGCGCTGTATTCGGTGTGGTAGCCGGCGATGAGTTCCGACTCCGCTTCCGGAAGATCGAACGGCACGCGGTTCGTTTCCGCGAAGGCCGCGACCAGGAAGATGAACGCCGCCACGGTAAGGAGCAGCGCATTCCATCCCATGTGCGCCTGCTGCGCAATCACCTGATTCAGCGACACGTTGCCCGCCAGTAGGAGCACGCAGACCGTACTCATCCCCATCGCGATTTCGTAGCTCACCATCTGCGCGCTCGAGCGGAGGCCACCGAGCAGCGCGTACTTGTTATTCGAGCTCCAGCCGGCGAGGACGATACCGTAGACGCCGAGCGAGGAGATCGCGAGCGTGAAGAGGAAGCCCACGGGCAGGTCGGCAACCACCAGATCGATGCGGCCCCAGGGGGTCGGCAGTGGACTGCCAAACGGAATCACCGCCCAGGTGATCATCGCGGGGACGAACGCGAGCCCAGGCGCGAGAATGAAGAGCGCCTTACTGGCATAGCCAGGATAGGTCTCTTCCTTCATGATGTTCTTGATGCCGTCGGCGGCCACCTGCAGCAGCCCCTGCGGACCAACGCGGTTGGGGCCGTGCCGATCCTGAATCCACGCCGACACCCGCCGCTCGGCGAAGGTCGAGTAGGCCACGCCAACCATATAGATGGTGAAGATCACGATCATCTTCACCACGGTTCCGATCACGAACACGGTCGTGGACGGATCGAGCTGCGATGCGCCCATCTGCGCGAAGATCACCGGATCAATCATCGCGCCGCTCCGGCCGTGGAGCCGGCAGCCGTCGCACCCTTCAGGCCAAGCGAGTCGTAGGACATGCCGGCGAACGCAGGCGTCGTCTTAACCATCGCATCGAACACCTGCGACGCCAGCAGGTAGTCGGCCTGCTCACCGAGGGCCATCAGCAGGTCGGCCAGCGCAAACCACGCTGCGCGCGCCTGACCTGGCGAGCCCT
>JARIET010000031.1 GCA_031127185.1 Gemmatimonadota bacterium
CGAAGGTGATCACTGTCGCTCTTGTGCGAAAATCTCGCTCGAGCACGTCGCGAGCGCCGGCGGTCAGGGCGCCGAGCGCCACCACGGCCGCGGCAATCAGCAGCCACCACGCCGGCGCGGCCACGACCAGATAACGCGGCACGAACACAGGCCGTGCCAGCACGAACCCGGCAGCCGCCGCGATGAGCACCGGAAGTCCCGCCAACACTGCGAGTTCCGCAATGGCAGCGCGTGGGTGCACCGCCCGGTCGCGGCGCACGACGGAAAGGGCGAGTGCCAGCAGCGATGCGACGATAGCGGCGGCGCCTATCGAGGCAGTGCTTGGAGTAAACACGCGGGCCACGAGCGCGTCGAAGAACCGTGGAATATCGAGCAGCGATGGTGTGGCAATCCAATCCACCATGGTCAGCGGCGCCGACACCGCCCGCGCGCCAATGATGACTGCAAGTGCCCACGGCGAGAACGCAAGAATCGTCACGCCGACCGCGATCCCGAGCCCCGGCACCGCGCGGCGATGCCAGATGGGCGCTGCCAGCACCTGCGCAGCGAGCAGCAGCCAGCCGAAGTAGTGCGAGTAGACGAGCAGGATCGCCGCCAGGGCCATCTGGGCGATGCGTCGCTTGTGCTCGGCCACCGCGTAGCCGCGCGTACCCGGGACCGAGCCGTCATCCGCGCCGGGCGCGAGCCAGTCTGCGCTGGCGGTCAGCCGATCGTAGGCGAACAGGGAGACCGCCGAGGCAAGGAGCAGTAGCGAGTAGCCACGAATCTCATTGCTCAGGAACACGGCGAGCGGGCTTGATGCGGCGGCGGCCAGCGCGGCGACCGAGGCGTCGAATACCACCGGCTTGGGAAACGGGGATTCGCCCGGCACGTCGAGGAAGCGCCGGGCCAGCGCAACCATCGGCACCGCTACGGCGATGCCGAGCAGGCAGGGGAGCAGTCGCATCCACGCCACAGACTCGCCGCCGATGCCGATCCACAGTTTGAGGAGCGCATAGAAGAGCGGGGGATTGGTGCGATCGGCCACCGCTCGGTCGATGAGATCGCGCCAGTCCATCTGCGCCAGCGTGATCGCAAACAGTTCGTCGTACCAGAGGGCGTAACGCGTCAGTTCGGGAAGCCTGAATGCAGCGAAAAGCGCGACCGCGCCAACCGTGAGGTAGACCCAGCGGCGATCCGCCGCGGTCTCGGCGCTATCGCGAGGGTGAATCAGGCCAGAACCGGTGAAAACGGCAAATACGGCTCAGCGGGACTTTGCCTTTGTGGTGGGCGCCGAAGGCGCACCAATCGTCACCTGCAGTTTGCCGGTGGTCGCGGCCGCTGCAACGGTGATGGTAGCGCTCCCTTCGCGCACCCCGACGAGCATGCCGGGCCCGGCGAACTTCACGATCCGGGGATTCGATGTGCTCCAGACGATCTGCGGAGACGTGACCTTCTCGCCGGCATCGTCGAGCGCGTCAAGTCGCGCACGAACCGTATCGCCGACCCCGAGCCGGCGCGCGCCGAGCGAGACATTGAACATGGCAATCGCATCGGCGCCCACGGAGCGCAGTGCTTTGCCGCGAACTGTTGCAGCTGCGTCGGGCCCGTGGCCGACGACGACGGAATCGCCGAGGGCCGCATCGACAGTTGCCGCCGCCGTGACGGGAACTTCAGTGACCGACGAGTCAGCAGCGGTGGGGTTCGCCTTGGGGCCGTCCCCGCTCGTGCTGATCGCGAACGCGATACCGGCCAGTGCCACGACGCCGATGCCGATGAGGACAGGCGTCCGGTTGCGTGGCGCAGGTGTTTCGACCGTCGTGCCCGAATGGCCGTCGCTGACGCGCGCGATGAGCGTTGCAGCGTCGTGTTGCCCCGAGTCGATCGCCGCAGTGGGCCGAGATCGCGCGTCGTCGGCCGTGATCGCCCCGACGGCGGCGGTCTCCGCCGATCGGACCGTGTCGTCATCGGGCAGCGGCGTGAGGGCCGGGGGTCGGACCGGCGTTGGTGACGCGGGTTCAGGCGCGCGGGGCCGGTTGGCCATCGGCGCAGGGCTCACCGGCGTTGGCTGGAACGAATGGCGGCGCGGCGGACCTGACTTGACGATCTTGACGATCTCTTCGCGAATCGCCGGGTCGCTCGTGTCGCAGCAATGCGAGAGTTGCCGGACCACCTCGTGTAGCGACGCAAACCGCGTAGTGGGCTCCTTGTGGAGCATGCGCATGACGGCGTCGGCCAACTCGCGTGGCAGATCCTTTCGTACATCCGAGATGGGCTTCGGCTCGTCCTGGATATGCGCGAGCTGGAGCTCGATGGGAGAGCCGACAAACGGCGGCTTTCCGGCGAACATCTCATAGGCCACGACGCCGAGGGAGTACTGGTCACTGGCTGCGGTGACGTCATACCCGTGGCACTGCTCGGGGCTCATGTAGGCGGGCGTCCCGATTGTCGCACCGGTCTGCGTGAAGTGAGCCGAGTCCTGCACGCGGGCAATGCCGAAGTCGGTCACGATGGCGCTGCCCGTGTGATCGATCATGATGTTCGCGGGCTTGATGTCGCGATGGACGATGCCTTCGCGGTGGGCATAGTCGAGCCCGCGCGCAATCTCAACGAGGATCGTCTGCGCGACGCGAAGCGGGAGTGGGCCTCGGCTGAGCAGGTCGTCAAGCGGACGCCCGTCCACGTACTTCATCACGAAGTACATGAAGCGGTCCTTTTCTTTCACCGAATGGATGTAGATGATGTTTGGGTGGTCGAGCTTGGCCGCGGTGCGCGCCTCGGCCAGGAACCGCTCCCACATTCGCTCGCTGTAGACGAGGCCGGGTAGCATCACCTTGATGGCGACCTTGCGATTCAGGTGCAGGTCGTGGGCCAGGAAAACCGCTGCCATACCGCCGCGCCCAAGTTCACCCTTGATATCGTATTCGCCGAGCGTGGCCTGCCTGAGTTTCTGGAGTAGTTCAACCCAGGGGTCGAAGGGCGCTGCACCCTCGCCGCTCAGCACTGCCGACCCCGTAATGGGATTGCCGCAGGTGCCGCAAAAGCGGTCCCCGGCGGGAACGGCTGCGCCGCAGCCGGAGCAGGTGATGGTGAGGGGGGCGGGCATCTGGACCCTGAATATCGGAAGGCGAGAGGGGCCACGCTACCAGACCGCGGTGACGTCGCCCCCACGCCGAATGTTGCTAGATTGCGCTGCTGCAGCGACCCGGTAGCTCAGTCGGTAGAGCAGCGGCCTTTTAAGCCGTAGGTCGTGGGTTCGATCCCCACCCGGGTCATCAACTCTGTTGAGCGTTCAGCGCTGAGCGTTCAGCGTTTGCGGTCTACCCCGCCTGCAGTGCTCCATACAGTGGGAAGAGCCCGCCGAGCACCCAGAGGGTGACGGCGGCCGCGATCGCCTTATTGCGATCGAGTTTGCCGCCGGACGCATAGGCGACCCCAACGAGGACCGTCACCCAGATCGTCAGCAGGTCGAAGCGCGTCGCCACGGCCAGAACCAGTTCGCTGCTCGTGGCCGGATCGAGAAAACGCGCGGGACCAATGCTGAGCTGCGAGGGGTTCACGAGGTGGCTCGTGTCGCTCATCATCAGGCCCTGAATGTCGGTGATGATGGCGCCGATGACTCGTGGGACATATGCCAACGACGCAATCACCATGCTGAACCCAAAGTTCACGGCCGCGCCGAACACCTTTGCGACGATCCATACCATCAGCCCCAAGCCGAACAGCGCGATGGGTGCGCCCAGGACCATGAAGACAGGCATCAGTTTTTTTTGCATGGCGATGCCCGCCTCCATCTGCTCGGCGGTCATCCGTGGATTCTGTGCCTGCGCAGTGGCCATTCCCTTACGCATCTGCGCCTCCATGATCGGCTCCATCACATTCTTGCCGGAATAGAGGAGTCCGCCAAGGACCAGCGAAACGACGATGAAGGCAAGCCCGCCACCGCCCTTGGCCCGTCTTGCGAATACCTGAGCGGGCGAGGCGAAAATTTCGAGCAGGTCATCAAGCACGCCCGGCTCATCGGTTTTCGCAGGTGGGGGCGGCATCATCGACGGGTCGGTCACGAGCACTCCTGAGCGTTAGGGGGCTGGGTGAACGCTCATCGCAGTGGCCCCCTCGCGCAAGGCGCGTCTCAGGCCTTGTCGAGGCGCAGCCCGGCCGCGAGGCGGCGTGGTTCCCGCGCTTGGGCGCAGACGTCCCGATACGCGGCGTCGAGGCGGTCGAGTTCATCCTCCCAGCCCAGCCGGCCCGCGGTCTCAATGGCTCCGGCGCTGAGCCGCTCGCGCAGGCCGGCCGTCGTTGCCATGGTATGCATCGCGGATGCCAGCGCCCCGATATCGCCAGCGGGGAAGGCGAGGCCATTGACGTCGTCGCGAAGGTGTTCGGCAACGCCGCCAGACGGCGTCGCAATGACTGGGAGCCCGCTGGCCATTGCCTCCAGTACCACGAGCCCCAGGGTTTCGGTGGTGGACGCAAACGCAAAAGCGTCAGCGGTGGCGTACAGCGCCGGCAACTCGCGATCGCGGTCGAGGTTGCCGAGAAAGACGGTACCGGCGGGTGCCAGCTCTCGCAATGTCAGCTCTTCGGGTCCGCTCCCTGCCACCACAAGCCGCAAGGTCTTGTGGCCGAGGCGCTCGGTAAGAAGCCGAAACGCCTTGAGCACCACATGAACAGATTTTTCACGCGCGAGTCGACCGACGTACAGGAATGTGAAGGCACCCTGAAGGCCCAGTCGTGCGCGGAGATCCGCGGAGCGACGGTCGGGACGGAACGTCGCGAGGTCGACACCGCGGCCCCAAACCTCCACCGACGAGACGTCCAGTCGTGTCAGGGCGCTCTTCGCGGCGGCAGACGGAGTGAACGTGCGAGCGGCCGCCCGGTGCATCGCGCCGACGTATTGCTCGACCCACCGACCCGCGCGGCCGAAGCCGTAGAGTTGCGCGTAGCGCCCGAAATCGGTGTGGTACGAAGTGACAACCGGGATGCCGGCCCGCGCGGCAGCCCACATTCCGACGCGTCCAATGGTGAACTCGGTTGCGCAGTGCACGATGTCGGGGGCGAAGTTCCGCACAATGGCGTTGATCCGCCAAGGCGCGGGGAAGGCGATGCGCAGCTCGGGGTACCGCGGTGCCGCTACCGACGGGACGGAATGGACGACCACACGCGATGACCCGCCGACGGCGACTCCAGTCTGGCTCAGCATGTCCGGTCTGGGGTAGCGCGGCGCGATGACGTCTACGGTCCACCCCCGCGCCATCAACCCACGCACGGACCGTTCCGTGACGACGGTGACGCCATTCACCTGCGGCAGCCAGGTGTCGGTGCAGTACAGTGCGCGCATCAAGGCGTGAAGTCAACCGGACCTTCGACACGCAATGGTGACCGGGTCGTAACGGTCTCGCACAGGAAAACGTCAGGCGGACCCGAGAAATCGTTACGGTGGCGGCACCAGTTCGTGTCGCGGTCTTGGGCGAGCAGGGCGTCTTTTGTGTGAACGCCCACACGAGCGAGGAGCGCGCCATGCACAGGCTGGTTATCAGCGGAGACGTAGAGCGGGTCATCGTCGTTGTGCTGGATGGATTGCGTCCCGACGCCATCACGCAGTTCGGCCTCTCCAACGTGCTCCGCCTCGCCCGGAACGGGGCGGCCACGTTGCAGGGGACAACGGTCGCGCCCTCGGTCACTGCGGCGGCAATGGCCAGCCTGCTGACTGGAGCCGATCCGGCACGCCACGGATTGCAGAGCGATCGGTTCCACCTGCCCCGCGCGACCGGGCCCACGCACCCGCTGCCGCGCGAACTCGCCCGCGTGGGCCTGCCCTCGTCCGGGTTCATCGGCCACGTGCCATGGATGATGCGCCCCGTCGCCGGACGTCTCGCGCGGACACTCGGGTTTGGCCACTGGAGATTTCGCGGATCAAATGCGATCGAAGTGCTCGCCACGGCGAAATCAGCGTTGCGGGAGCAGGCGCGCGGGCTCATCGTGATGCACTGGCGCGACGCCGACCGGGCCGGCCATGAGAGCGGTTGGATGTCGCCCCGCTATGGCGAAGCGGCGGCCGTACTTGACACAGCGCTTGGCCTGATGATGCGGCTGGTCGACCTGAGCGACCCGCGGAGCATGGTCGTCGCGTTGGCCGATCACGGCGGTGGTGGGCGCGCGCTGCGGCGGCACGACAGCGACCACCCCGAGGACCGGACCATTCCGATTGTGTTCGCCGGCGGCGCCGTGCGGTCGGGGACGCTCGCAGCCGGAACCCACTTGCTTGATGTGCCCGCCACGATCCTCGCGGTTCTCGGGATCGTGCCGCCAGCCAGCTACGCGGGGCGATCGCTTATCGGCGCACCGGCCGCGGTACAAACCAGGGCGCTTGAAGAGGTGTCCGATGCTGCAGCCTGATCAGGTGCTCGGTGGTGCGCAGGAAACCGGCTTGCCGATGGGCGCGTACGCTCCATTGTGCGAGAATCGGGCCGACACGCGGCCCAGTCTCCACGCATCGCCGGGAACGACAGGTAAATTGCCTCTTATGCGCACGCTGATGTTCGACCGACTCGAGGATCGCGATCGCGCACTGTACCTGCGGTGGGCACTCGCGGATTCGGCGTCACACACGTCACGATTGTTCTGGACCGCCCTGACCCACCTGGGCGGTGTCAGCGCCAGCGTTGTGCTTGCGTTGATTCCGCTGGTGCTTGCCCACGGTCAGCTCAAAGTGGCGGCCGTCCAGGCCGCATGGGCGCTGACGATCTCGCACCTCATGGTGCAGGTCATCAAGCGAAGCGTCGAGCGAACGCGCCCGTCCGAGGCCGTGCAGCGGCCGGCGCATGTCAGCGTACCCGACCGTTTCTCGTTTCCGTCCGGGCACTCCGCCGCCGTGATGAGTGTGGCGTTCGTGCACGCAGCAAACTTTCATTCACTCGCGCTTCCGATGCTCGTGTTCGCGGTGCTGGTGGGCTTTTCCCGCGTGCGTCTCGGCGTGCATTACCCCGGCGACGTGCTGGTGGGCCAGTTGATTGCCATCGCCACGGGCGTCGCGGTGCGGGCGCTCTGGTAGCCTACTGACGCCGCGCGCCTCAGCCTCTGGCATTCGCCTCGCCGTCTTTACCGACACCTATCCGCCGCAGGTGAATGGTGTGGCGCGCACGCTCGAACGCCTCACACAGGCAATTGAAGCGCGCGGCGGTGCGGTGCGCGTCGTCACCGTCGACGACCCGGAAGCCGTGGCGGACTCCCGTATTGAGCGATGGCCAAGCGTTCCGTTCTGGGCATATCCACAGTTGAGGATGGCGGCTCCGTCGCGCCAACGGGCGCTTGACTTGATCGATGGCTGGAAGCCCACGCTTGTGCACATTGTCACAGAATTTGGCGTCGGGCTCGGCGGCCTCTTCGCGGCCCTGGAATCCCGGGTGCCGGTGGTGAGCAGCTACCACACAAACTTTCAGGCGTATCTGGAGTTCTATGGGCTGCAGGCGTTGGCGCCAGTGGCGTGGCCGTATTTCCGCTGGCTGCACAACAGTGGCTTGCGCACATTTGTGCCCACTGGATTCGCAGCTCGCGAGCTTGAGGCTCACGGCGTGCGGAACGTCCGTGTTTGGTCACGGGGTGTCGACCCATCGCGGTTTGCCCCGGCGTTCCGGAGCCAGGAGGTTCGGCAGCGGCTGGGCGCGGCGGACGGGCGTCCGCTGGTGTTGTATGTTGGCCGATTGGCGGGTGAGAAAGGCATCGACGTGCTGATGGACGCCTTGCAGATTGTCCGCGCGCAGCGCGGCGATTCGGTGGCGTTCGCGATTGTCGGGGACGGACCGGCCGAGGCCGGGTGTCGCGCGCGTGCCCCGGAGGGGACCGTCTTCGCCGGCAAGTTGACCGGGCGCGAACTCTCCGAGGCTTATGCGTCGGGCGACATCTTCGCCTTTCCGTCCATCACCGAGACGTTCGGCAACGTGGTACTCGAAGCGATGGCGAGCGGTCTGGCGGTTGTTGCGCCGGATGTCGGCGCGACCACAGAGTATGCAACGCCGGCCACGGCGCGGCAGTTCCGCGCCGGCAATGCGCAGTCCCTCGCCGACGCTATTCTCGGGCTTGTCGACCATCCAGTGGTGCGATCGGGGCTGCAGCAGGCTGGGCTCGCAACGGCCCGAGCCCGCACATGGGACGCCGTGTGGGACACGCTCGTACGCGACTACCATGAGGTGCTGGCCGAATAGGCACCGACGCGCGAATTCGATGTTGACGCGCTCCCAATGCACTAGCACCGGGGAGCCCAAGCGCCGATACTTCGGGATGCTGAGCCGGGTCGTTTGGACATGGCGCCTATCGGCGCTGGGCCTGCCATTGTTGCTGGCACTGACGGTCGGCGCGACCGCGGCCTGGGCGCAACTTCCGATCCCGGTCCAGGCGGCCGTTCCGGTGGGGGTGCTCAGTGACTCGGGGGCCGTGCCAGCTGCGGTCAGCACCGATTCTGCGAGACCGTCGCTGTGGGATATCGAGGTGGAGGCCCACGCGTCGCGCGCGCGCGTGACCTACTTCGTGAATGTTTTCTCGGGGCGGGTGAAGGAGGCGTTCGAAAAGGGCCTGAGCCGCCAGACCCGCTATGCCGGCCTGATCAGTGATCGGCTTCGTGCGAGCGGCCTTCCACAAGACCTGACGTATCTCGCGTTCATCGAGAGCTGGTACAACCCGGACGCCTACTCCAAAGCCGCTGCCGTCGGGATGTGGCAGTTCATGGCACGAACGGCGAAGGGTGTGGGGCTGCGCGTGGACTGGTGGGTGGATGAGCGTCGTGACCCCATTCGGTCTACGGAGGGCGCGGTCCGGCTCCTGAGCTCGCTGCACGATGAGTTTGGTTCGCTCTTTCTCGCTGCCGCTGCGTACAATGGCGGATCGGGGCGCGTGAGTCGCGGAATGACGCAGTTCGCGCGGCGAGTGGATGCGGTCGAAGGGGAGGACAAGTTTTTCGCACTCTCCGAAACGCGGTATCTCCGCCCCGAGACGCGTGACTACGTGCCGAAAATCATCGCCGCGGCGTTGGTCGCCAAGCAGCCCGAGCGTTACGGGCTGGTCGTGGATTCGCTGCCAACGTTTGCGTTCGACTCGGTGCACGTGGCCGGTGGTGTTCCCCTGGCCGCCATCGCGCTCGGCGCCGCAGTCCCGGTGGACTCCATCGCGGAGCTGAATACGCACATTCTGCGCGGTCTGACGCCGCCCGGCGACTCGATGTGGGTACGCGTGCCGGCAGGTATGGCGGACGGATTTGCCGAACGGTTCAGTGCGCTCGATTCAGCAGAGCTGGTCGGGCTGACCAGCGTCCGGTCAAAGTCCGGAGAATCGATCACGTCCATCGCGCGCAAGCACAAACTGACGGCAAAACAGCTGAACTGGTACAACCCAAAGGCCACACGCCTCAAGAGTGGAAACCTGGTTGCGGGGCAAACCATCATGGTTCCCACTCGCGCCGCGGTGAGCGCAGCGCGCGATGTGCCCAACCCATCCATCGAGCGGTATCCGCGGCGATCGCGGAGCCGTCCGCCGGTGCGCCCGGCTACGCGTGCGGCCGCCAGTGCGCCTGCGAGAGCTCCGGTGAAATCCCCGGTAAAGGCTCCGGCCAAGGCAGCCACGAAGCGTTAGCGGGCCCTGAAGCTCCCGCTGCGCCCGCCTGACTTCTCCACCAGGCGGATTGCGCCAATCCGCATCGTCTTGTCGGCACTTTTCACCATGTCATAGACGGTCAGCAGGGCGACGCTGACTGCGGTGAGCGCTTCCATTTCGACGCCGGTGGGCGCGGTAGTCGCGACGGTGGCTTCGACACGCACCGACGCCGGCCGCCGAACGAGTTTCAGCGTGAGGTCCACATGCGATAGCGCGAGCGCATGACAGAGCGGGATCAACTCTGCGGTGCGCTTGGCTGCCTGGATCCCTGCAAGCTTCGCTACGCCGAGCACGTCACCCTTCTTGGCGGCATTGCGTCGAACGAGGTTCCAGGCCTCGCCGGACATGCGGATTTCTCCGGCGGCGCGGGCCCGCCGCTCCGTTGCTGGTTTGGCGCCCACATCAACCATGCGAGCGGTGCCGCGCGCGCCAACGTGGCTGAGCGTAGTTTTTGGCCGCTTTGATGGTGACCGCAGCGATCTGACGGGTTTGGGCTTTCGTGCGGCCATCAGAGCGTATCCGCCAGCTTCGCGAGGAGGGCGTGGGTCACGAGTTGCGGCACGGCGTTGCGATCTGCGTCGCGCTTGGCCTGCTCGACGTGGACCATGGCGCGCGCGCAATTGGCGGCCATTCGTGCATCGCCGTTGTCGGCAGCATCGCGCGCGCGCCGGTGCAGCAGGTCCGACAGCGCGTCCAGAGCATCGGCGAAGGGCCCGCGCGACTTGGCGCTGCCTTGCACGTAGGCCACACGGTACAGGCGGTCGTGGTCGCGGGTGACGGCATCCAGCATGGCGGTCGCCCGCTGCACTGCCGCGGCGCGAGCGTCGGCGTCACCGAGCGACCCCGGAGCCCCGTGCATGGCGCGGACCAGATCGGGAATCGAGCGATCCTTGCGGAGCGCTTCGGTGGCCGGTAACGCCAGGAATTCGCGCACTTCGGCTTCGCTGAGCGCGCGCACACGCATGGCGACCACACGCGAGCGGATCGTCGGCAGCAACGCGCCGGGCTCGCTCGATGTCAAGATGATAGTCGTGTCGCTGGGTGGTTCCTCGAGGAGCTTGAGGAACGCGTTCGCCGACTCGGCGCTCGCCGCCTGCGAGACCATGCGCTCGGCGTCGCCAACCACGATGACTTTTCGCCGGGCCATCGCCGGAAGAAGGACCGCGCGCTGCACGACGGCCTTAGAGACGGCGAGAAAGATCCCCGCCGACCCATCCGGGCGGGGATAGATGCCGCCATCGGCCAGTCGTTCCGCAGTCGCCTCGGCGTAGTACTCGCGCACCTGGTCCACGTCGGGGTCCGATGGCTCGTTCTTGCCTTTGATGCGCGGGAATATCCAGAACAGATCCGGATGCACGCCGTCCACGGCGTACTTGCACTGCGGACACGCCCCGCACGGTCCGTCTGCGGTGGGACTGTCACAGAGCAGCCGCTGGCCCAGCCAAAGCCCGAGGCGTTGCTTGCCGATGCCCGCCGGGCCGGTGAAGAGGATGCTTGCGGCGAGCGTCCCCCGCACGACCTGCTCGTTGAGGCGTGCGCGAAGTGCGGTGTGTCCGATAAGCGGAGTGAGCGGCACGGCGGTAAGATAGTGCCCATGGCACACTCTCGGCTCCGGCGCGCCGTGAACGTCTCGGTCGCGCTTTCATTTGCAGCTGCGGCCAATCTCCTACCAGGCAGCGCGTGGGCGCAGGCCCGCCCGCGCGCCCGCGAACTGGGCATTGCGCCCGGCGTCTTCACGCCCGGCGCGAACAACGCCATCACGGACGTTGTGGGCGTCAAGGTGGGCCAGGCCACCGTCAACGAAGCTGATCGCGTACGCACGGGTATCACGGCGATTCTGCCGCACAGCGGCAATGCCTACCTCTCTCGCGTCCCCGCTGCGCTGCACGTAGGGAACGCCTTTGGCAAGCTGGTCGGCGCCACGCAGCTGCGGGAGTTGGGCGAACTGGAGACCCCGATTCTGCTGACCTGTACGCTGTGCGTCTGGAAAGCGGCTGATGCGATGGCCGAGTGGATGCTCGCGCAGCCGGGCATGGAGCGCGTGCGTTCGATCAATCCGGTCGTGGGCGAAACAAACGACGGCGGGTTGAACGACATTCGTTCGCGGCCGATCACCGCGGCCGACGTGAAACGTGCGCTCGAGTCAGCGACGGACGGGCCAGTGGAGGAGGGAAGCGTCGGCGCCGGCCGCGGCACTGTGGCATTCGGCTGGAAAGGCGGCATCGGTACGTCGTCGCGGAAGCTTCCGACATCGCTTGGTGGTCACACGGTTGGCGTGATTGTGCAGTCCAACTACGGCGGTGTGTTGCAGATGGACGGCGTGCCGGTGGGGAAGGAGATGAACCAGTACGCGTACCGGGGCGCTGCCGGCACCGAGCGCGGCGACGGGTCGGTGATGGTGGTGGTTGCGACGGACGCTCCGCTCTCGGATCGCAATCTGGAGCGTCTGGCCGCGCGCGCGATGCTGGGGGTTGGCCGCACCGGGGCGAGCGCGTCGAATGGCTCAGGCGACTATGTGCTCGCCTTCTCGACAGCTGCCGAGGTACGCCGGGCTTGGGACGCGCGTCGACTCACGACGACGGAACTCGCGAACGAGGAATCGTCAGCGCTTTTTCAAGCCGTGATCGAAGCGACGGAGGAGGCAGTGTATAACTCCATCCTCAAGGCAACGACCGTCAGCGCTGCGGGACGGACTGTGGACGCGATCAATATTGATCGGCTCAAGGAAATACTGGTGCGGTACAGACCCAAATAGGCGGGGAACTGCGGGGAACTGCGGGGAACCGCGGGGACCTGCGGGGAACTGCGGGACGTGGCGGGACGTGGGGGGACGTGGGGGGACGTGGGGGACGGGCACCCGAGAAAGGCACCAGGACCCCGGAACAGAACCCTGCTACGGAAGCGTCTGAGCGAGTACATCTGCGGCCCGCTTCGCGCGCCATTCGCGCATTTGTTCGCGCAGCTCGGTCCGTTTGGTGGCGATGATCTGCACGGCCAGCACGCCCGAATTGGTCGCGCCCCACTTGCCGATCGCCAATGTGCCAACAGGGATCCCCGCAGGCATCTGGACCATGGCGAGCAGAGCGTCGAGGCCGCCGAGCGGCGTCGATGCGATCGGTACGGCGAGGACGGGGAGCACGGTCTTGGCGGCAATGAATCCGCCGAGGTGCGCCGCGCCACCGGCCGCACAAATGATGACCTGCAGGCCGCGTTTCTCGGCCGAAGCCGCATACTCAAGGGCGGCGTCAGGCGTACGATGCGCAGAAAGGACTTTCGCTTCCCAGACGATGCCGAACTCGGTCAGCACGTCGCAGCATCCTTTGAGGGTCTCGAAATCGTTCTTCGACCCCATCAAGATTCCCACTTCAGGTGTCGTCATGGATGAAATATGTCGAGCCGACGCGCACTTGTCGTGACGGGCGTGACCGGGTATCTCTGCCCCACGTGCCTTCCCTCATCTACTACGATTTCACCTCGGCCGAGTCGTTTGTTGTCAACGTGATCGCGCAGGGGTTGGCGACTGCCGATGACCTGGCCTGGCGTGGCGTACAGGTGGCCCCGACGCTCCCTGTGCCGGCGATGCTGCTGGAGCGCAGGGCGCGGGAGCGCGTTGAGATCGAGCTCCTGGACGCCGTGCGGGTGCTACCGCAACTCAAACCGCGCCTGCCCACGCGTCTGCCCAATACGCGCGCCGCGCTGCAGGCGGTGGCATCAGTGGAGCGGATGCACCGGGCACGCGCAGATGCATTCCGGACCGCGCTCTTTCGCGCCTATTGGGAGCGCGATGTCGACATTTCCGAGATGTCATCCATCATCGCCATCGCGTCGGATGTCGGCGTGCCCCCGTGGGTCGAATTGGACCACCAGGCCGCTCAGGCCGCGCAGGTTGCCTGGGAGCTCGACTGGCAGGCGGAGCGACTCGGTGGAGTGCCGCGCGTGATTCGCCCGGATGGGCAGATTCTCTGGACGGTGAAGGATGCAGCGGCGGTGCAGGCATTCCTGAGCGGCAGCCCCTGACGCACGACGGGGCGACCCTGAGGGCCGCCCCGCTGATGTCCGTGTTGAGCTCCCGAGGAGGGATTTGAACCCCCGACCCGGCGATTAACAGTCGCCTGCTCTACCCCTGAGCTACTCGGGAATCCTCCAAAAATAGGCCGCTGCCACGGAAACTTCCACTGGCGATTTCCGGTAGGGTGCACGTGATGATCCGCTCAGAATCGCTACGTGTGGGGATGCTGACGCTCCGCGCCAACCCCCTCAGAACCATCCTTTCGACGCTCGGCGTGATTATGGGCGTTGGATCGATGGTGTCGGTGCTTGCCATGGGTGACGGCGTGGAGAAATTCGCGCGCGAGCAGGTGGCGCGGACGACGGATCTCCAAGCCGTGGCGATTTCGCCGAACTTCACGCAGCGGATCGACGGGATATTCGTCCGGCGGACCGACGTCGTCGTCTTCACCATGGCCGACCTTGATTCGTTGAGGGCAGCCGTTCCAGAAGCCGAAGCCGTGGAAGTTGGGATCAGCGGCGGCACCATTGCCCAGCGCAACAACACCGCGCGTGGTCGGGGGTTGAGCATCAACGCCGGTGCCTCCACGCGGCCGATCGCCGAGCAATTGTCGGCGCGCAATTTGAAGATCCGCGATGGCGCGTTCTTTACCGACGATGACGTGCGCGCGGCGCGCGCCGTCGTCGTGCTGCGCGCATCGGCAGCGGACTCGCTGGGCGGGGGCAGCGCGCTCGTGGGCCAGGAGATTCTTCTGCAACGCCGCCCGTTTCGTGTGGTTGGCATCCTCGACGCTGAGGAAGGAGAACGCATGGAAGCGTTCGTGCCGTTCGGCACCACGGACGGCGTGATTTTCGGGTTTGGCGGCGCGCCGGTTCCGCCGCAGATGTCGCTTGTTGCCAGGCGAGTGGAAGACGTCGAGGCAGCAAAGCAGCGTGCCGAACGTTTCTTCGCCAAACGGTATGGCATGCGGTGGCGCGAACGGGTGAACCTCGTCGCGAATTCGACGCGCGTGGAGCAATTCACACAGACGCTGACCATCTTCAAGATGCTGATGGGAGCGATCACAGGCGTCTCGCTGCTGGTCGGAGGGATCGGCATCATGAACGTGCTGCTCGCCGCCGTCGTGGAACGCACGCGGGAGATCGGCATCCGGAAGGCCACGGGGGCGCGCAACCGCGACATCCTTGTGCAATTCCTCGCCGAGTCGGTGACGATCACCAGCGCGGGCGCCGTGATCGGCGTGGCACTTGGTCTCGGAATCGCGTTTCTCGTGGCCGCCGTGATGCGGATGCAGACCCAGGCTCAGGTGTACGCGGCCGTCTCACTCAGCACGATCCTGGTGGCGGCGGCGGCATCGGTGCTGGTGGGACTTACGTTCGGGCTTTACCCCGCGCTCCGGGCGTCGCGGCTCTCACCGATCGACGCGATTCGTCACGAGTAACACTCCCCGCCCCGACGGGGGAACGCGCGAGCAACGGTCGCAGCCACCGGCCCGTGTGGGATGCCTCTACCTGAGCGACCTCCTCAGGGCGCCCCATCGCCACAAGCGTACCGCCGGCGTCGCCGCCGTCCGGGCCGAGGTCCACCACCCAGTCGGCGAGTGCGATCACATCGAGATTGTGCTCGATCAGCAGAACGGTGTGGCCGGCATCCACGAGCCGGTCGAGCACCTGCATCAGCTTGCGGATGTCGTCCAGGTGCAACCCGGTCGTCGGCTCGTCCATCACAAAGAACTTTCGGCCCCGTCCCTTCTGCGATGCGATCAATTCACGCGCGATCTTCACGCGCTGTGCCTCGCCGCCCGAGAGCGTGGTGGCCGGCTGCCCGAGCCGGAGATACCCGAGCCCGACCTGCTGCACCTGCCAGAGTGCCTGGCCGAGTTTCTCCTCTCGCGGGAAGAAACGGATGGCCTGGTCGATGGTGAGTTCGAGCACATCCACGATGTTCTTGCCGTTGACCTTCACATCGAGGACCGCCGGTTTGAAGCGTCGGCCCTCGCATTCTTCGCACGGCAGGAAGAGATCAGCCATGAAAACCATCTCCACTTCCTGGTAGCCCGCGCCCTCGCACTTTTCACAGCGCCCGCCGGCGACGTTGAAACTGAACGTACTCGGCGTGTACTTCCGTTCCCGCGCGAGTGGCGTGTCGGCGAAGATGCGGCGGATGTCGTCGAAGGCCTTGATGTAGGTGACTGGGTTGGATCGGGGCGTGCGGCCGATGGGCTCCTGGTCCACGAGAACCACCTCGTCGAGCGCCTCCGTGC